>NZ_JASJOJ010000049.1:0-33489 GCF_038519165.1 Photobacterium sp. SP02 | reverse complement strand
ACCAATTGAGCACTATTGCTGCAGCCATCACTGAGCTGGAAGCCTCAATCAAAGAAATCGCGCAAAGCACCACTGAATCGGAAACCGAAGCCGAAGCGGCCAATACGCTGGCTAAAGAAGGGGCCGGGATTATTGCGCGCAGCACCGAACGTTTGCAGTCTTTGGATGCTCAGTTTGCACGAAATGAGACCTGCATGATGTCGCTCGATGAGCATGTCAGCAAAATTACAGAAGTCGTCGAACTTATCAGCTCGATTGCCAACAATACCAATCTTCTTGCCTTGAACGCAGCAATTGAAGCGGCAAGGGCGGGTGAGCAGGGCCGCGGGTTTGCCGTGGTCGCCGACGAAGTCAGGAAACTGGCCAGTGAGACTAACCAGCAAACCGAGTCGATCCGCCGGACTATCGCCGAGCTGCATCAGGCGGCTGAGCAGGCGAACCTGGCCATGCAGGAAAGTCGTAGCGAGATGACGGCATCCATAAATCTGAGTGGTGAGGTTGAATCGGCGATTCAGAACATACAGGGCGCCATTGCCCGAATTACCGATAAAGTGATCACGATTTCTGCTGCCACACAACAGCAGGAAAATGCCTCTATGGAAGTAGGGCGAAGTGTTGAGGAAGTCGCCAGCCAGGCCAGCCTTAACAACCAGCAATTATCGACGCTGGTAGAGGAAGCCAGAACTGTGTCTGACATTGCACGTGAGCAGAGCCAGATGCTGACGCGCTATAAAATTCTGGACCCTGCTGTTTAGAAACCGCAGGCATAGACTTGTCACCGGGTCACTAACGCCAGTAGAATGCTGGCGTTTTTTCTTTCCCTGGTAGTCTAGCTATGCGTATCCACGCTGTTCATAACCTGTATGAAATGCGTCTTGCCCGTTCAACACGGCCATTTCTGGCTCGGGGTGGAAAAGTCGAGCGTTGTCAGTTCTGCATGCTCAGAGCACACCTTTGTATTTGCAGTCATAAACCACAGATTGAGTCTGACGCCGCCTTCATGCTGATCATGTACGATGATGAAGTGCTCAAACCCAGTAATACCGGCAGGCTGATTGCCGATCTTTTTACCGATACCTTTGCGTTTATCTGGTCTCGCACTGAGCCTGATCCCGCCATGCTTGCGGTGCTGACTGATCCCCAATGGCAACCTTATGTGATTTTTCCGGCGGAGTACGGGACGCCAGAGCGTGTTGCCAGCGCGGTTGTGCCTCAGCCGGGAAAACGACCATTGTTTATTTTGCTTGACGGAAGCTGGTCTGAAGCGAAAAAAATGTTTCGTAAAAGCCCGTATTTGAACGATTTCCCTATGCTGTCAATTACGCCTGAGTCACGTTCACGTTATCAGGTCAGGGAAGCGGCCAAGGACAATCAGTTGGGTACGGCAGAAGTCGCGGCCCGGATCGTGGCCGGTTTCGGTGAGCAGGAAAATGCCCGAATGCTGGATCTCTGGTTTGATGTGTTCAGAGAAAACTATATGGCCGGGAAATTAAACCGGCCTTTGCCTGAAGATTCGGCCTTGGCGCGCCTAAAGCAGGCCACACTCTCCGAAGCTTCTGCGTAACCGTGCTTTTTCAGCTTTGCATTGCTTACTTAATATAAATGTGCGCTTGCGCTGATTGATGCACCGCTAAATATGGTTTGTGTCACAGTCTGTATATTCGGATAAATGGATAATTTTTGCAGCGCAAAATAATGGAGACAACGATGTATTACGGCTTCGATGTAGGAGGCACTAAAATTGAATTTGGTGCTTTCAACGAAAAACTTGAGCGTGTGGCCACTGAACGTGTACCTACGCCGGGTGATGATTATGAGGCGTTAATTGATACGCTGGTGGAACTGATCCGTAAAGCGGATGAACGTTTTGACTGTAAAGGGAAAATTGGTATCGGTATCCCCGGTATGGAAGATGCCGAAAATGGCACAGTGCTGACATCCAATATCCCTGCTGCAAAAGGCCGCCACCTGCGTCGGGATCTTGAAAGCCGTCTTGGCCGTACTGTCAGTATTGATAACGATGCAAACTGTTTCGCTTTGTCTGAAGCATGGGATGAAGCATTGCGTGATGAACCGTCTGTGCTGGGGCTGATTCTGGGCACGGGTTTTGGCGGTGGTTTAGTGTTTAACGGAAAAGTGTTTTCCGGTAAAAACCATGTCGCCGGTGAACTGGGCCATACGCGTCTGCCCATTGATGCCTGGTTTCACCTGGGTGAAAAAGCGCCTTTGTTCCAATGCGGCTGTGACAACAAAGGATGCATTGATAACTATCTGTCCGGGCGCGGCTTTGAACAACTTTATGCGCATTATTTTGGTGAGAAAGTCCCGGCCATTGAGATAATCAAACACTACAACCAAGGTGAAGCGAAAGCCGTTGAGCATGTTGAGCGTTTTGTTGAGCTGCTGGCCATTTGCCTGGGTAATTTGCTGACAGGCCTGGATCCGCATGTTGTCGTGTTGGGCGGCGGTTTGTCCAATTTCGAACTCTTGTATGATGAGTTGCCCAAGCGTTTGCCTAAGCACCTGCTGTCTGTGGCACGTGTGCCTAAAATCATCAAAGCCAAACATGGCGATGCGGGCGGCGTCCGTGGCGCGGCTTTCCTGAATATCGAAACCGTCTGAACCATCCCCTTAATTATGCTGAAGGCACCCGCAAGGGTGCTTTTTTATTGGTAACTCACCGCAACAGGGGATAGAATCCCTGCTTTTTCGTAATCAAGGCAGCGGTATGGCGTTTTCCAAGTTAGGGCTACAGGCCGATATTCTCTCAGCGATCAATACGCAAGGCTTTACAGAACCGACTCCGGTACAGCAACTGGCGATCCCGGCCGTGCTGGCGGGAAAGGATGTGCTGGCTGCAGCACAGACAGGAACCGGAAAAACCGCTGCTTACGGATTGCCGATGCTGGATCGGATGCTCAGTCAAACCGCTAAGAATCAGGAACAGGGTAAGGGCGCGCCAGTCAGAGCCTTGATTCTGACGCCGACCAGAGAGCTGGCGCAGCAGGTACAGGACAATATGGACGCCTTCTGTGCTGTCCTGCCTCTCACATCTGTGGCTGTGTATGGCGGTACCAGCATGAATATGCAGACCAAAGCCCTCAGAGATCGCCCCGAGATAGTCGTTGCCACTCCGGGACGTTTATTGGATCACGCGCATGTCGGTAATATCGATCTCAGCCAGGTTGAATATCTGGTGCTGGATGAAGCCGATCGCATGCTGGATATGGGTTTTCAGGATGAAATCCAGCGCATTTTAAGGCGAATGAAAGCGCCGCGGCAAACCTTGCTGTTTTCTGCAACCTTCTCGAAAGCGGTCAAGAATCTGGCGTACAAGATGATGCAGGATCCTTCTGTCATCGAAGTCACCCCTGCCAATACCACAGCAGAAACCGTGCAGCAGATTGTCTACCCGGTTGATAAACACCGTAAAGCCGAATTGCTGGCTTATCTGATTGGCTCACGTAACTGGCAACAGGTGCTGGTGTTTACCAAAACCAAACAGGGATCGGATGCTTTGGTGAACGAATTACAGCTGGATGGCATTAAAGCTGCGTCCATTAATGGTGATAAAAGTCAGGGGGCAAGACAGCGCGCATTAGATGATTTTAAATCAGGAAAAGTGCGGGCCTTGATTGCAACTGACGTCGCAGCCAGAGGGCTGGATATAGAACAACTCTCGTATGTCGTGAACTTCGATATGCCCTTTAAAGCGGAAGATTATGTTCATCGCATCGGACGTACCGGCCGTGCCGGCAGTGAAGGTTTGGCGGTGTCGCTGATGAGCCTGGACGAAGAATGGGCCTTAAAGGCGATTGAAGATCTGCTGGATACGCGCTTACCCCAAGAATGGCTGGCAGGTTATGAACCTAATCCGACCATTGCACCTCCTGAACACGCGCCTAAAGGCCGCTCAGCCGATAAACGCCGTATGAAAAAGCAGCTCAAAGTGCATCACGGCAGAGGTAAGCGTCAATCATCGAGGCGCTAGTATGATCAAGGCGCGAGTATTTTCCAAGCGTTAGCATTTGCCCAGTGAGACTAAAAAGCCACTTATTCATTAAGTGGCTTTTTTATTGTTACCCCGAAACCACCGCCATGGCGGTGGTGATTGTTGCAGTTGACAGGCTGTGATTATTTCACGCCGGTACAGTGGTCAATGGCGTTTTGCATAATCTCTCGCGCTGTTTTCTCACAAGGTGGCAGCTCGGCATCCGATTGCGCGACTGGCGTTACCCGTTGTCCCCATTTAATCAGGCAGGCACCCCAGGTCAGGCCGGCACCAAATGCTGCCGACAATATGGTATTACCTGGCTTGATGAATCCTTCTTCAACCGCTTCACACAATGCGATGGGCACAGTCGCAGCAGAGGTATTGCCGTAGCGATGAATGTTAACGAAAGCTTTTTCCAGCGGAATACCTGTGTGATCGCACAGGGCTTCAATAATGCGCTTGTTAGCCTGATGGGGGATGACCACATCAATCTCTTCTTTGCTTAACTGAGCACGTTCCAGCACAGTGCTGGCCGCGGAACCCATGCCCCGTACCGCGCGGCGGAAAATTTCACGGCCAACGAAGTTAAAGGTAAAATGACCCGGATCCGGATTGAAGCGATCCATAGACGTGCCGAAGTCAGGGATAGCCAGCACATCACGGCCTTCAGCATCACAGCCAAGCTGCGCTTCCTGCAGGCCAAGCTTTTCTTCGGTGCGGCTGATGATCACAGCGCCTGCACCATCGCCGAACAACACGGCGGTGTCGCGTTTGCTCCAGTCGATCAGCCAGGATAAACGCTCTGCACCAATAACCAGCGCATGACGGTAATTACCGGCCTGAATCAGGCGGGTGGCGGTTTCCAGGCTGTAAATGAAACCGGTACAAGCAGCGTTCAGATCGAACGCGGCGGCACGTTTGGCACCGAGATCCAGCGCGACTTTGGACGCAATGTTCGGCATCAGTGTGTCAGGTGAACAGGAAGCGATGATGATTAAGTCCAGATCATTGGCTGTTAATCCGGCGGCTGCCAGCGCACGGGCACCGGCTATTTCTGCCAGCTTCGAGGTATCAACATGGCTGATGCGGCGCTCCTGAATCCCGGTACGGGACTGGATCCATTCATCATTGGTTTCGACAAACTGGCTGAGTTCATCATTGGTCAGAATAGCTGGCGGCAGGCACTTGCCCCAACCCGTGATTTCGGCGTGGTACATAGCGATTCTCTGTTCTGGTTATCGTTTTCGGCAAATTAATATTGCGAAAATATGAATTCGGTTGCTTTCTCTGCGGGAAAATGCAGGAACATCGGTGAAAATCCATTGAGTCAGCCTGTTATCTTACTTCAAGCTCTAACGGACTCCAAGCTATCGAAGCAGGGATTTGTGCTCATCATCAAACCCTTGGCGTTTACCCGAACTTCCCTGTGTGGATAATGAAATTAATAAAATTATCGGTAAGGGTTTGGTGAAATGTTAAGAGTGGCAACAGTCGGTACAAATTGGATCACTGACAGTTTTATAGAGGCAGCCCAGCAAACAGGGAAAATCAACCCAGTTGCTGTTTATTCCAGAACAATGGACAGTGCTGAACACTTTGCGCGAAAACACCAGATTAAGCATTGTTTTGATGACCTTGAAACCATGGCAAACAGTGATGACATAGATGCTGTGTATATTGCCAGTCCCAATGCTTTTCACGCCTCTCAGGCTGAAATCTTTATCCGTGCCGGAAAGCATGTGATGGTTGAGAAGCCTATGGCATCCAACATTCAGGAGGTTGAGGCTTTAATTGAACTGGCTCAGACGAAGAATGTGGTGTTGTTCGAGGCGCTGAAAACCACATACAACCCTAACTTTGCAGTGCTGCGAAACAGCCTGAGTAAAATCGGACGGTTACGCAAAGCCCACTTCAGTTTTTGTCAGTATTCATCCCGGTACGATAAATATCTCAACGGGGAAAATCCGAATACCTTTAATCCTGAGTTCGCTAACGGGTCATTAATGGATATTGGTATCTACCCATTGAGTGTGGCCATCGCATTGTTCGGTGAGCCTAAAAGCTTCACGGCTCAAGGTGCGTTGCTGGATTCCGGGGTGGATGGTCATGGTACGCTGGTTTTGCATTACGGTGATTTCGATGCGGTTGTCACTCACTCTAAGGTGAGTGACAGCAAGATACCCTGTGAGTTGCAAGGGGAGCTGGGGACATTAGTGATTGATACCATAGCAGAGTGCCGCAACATTGTAATTCATCGCAGAGATGAACCTGATGTGACGCTGTCACGGTTTCAGGTGAAAAATACCATGCAGTATGAAGCCGCAGAGTTTGCGCGTTTGATCGAGGGTAAAGATTATTATCACTCGGGTTTGGAGCGCAGCCGTATTGTACACACCATAATAACGGTTGCCAGAGAGATTATCGGGATACGGTATCTGGCTGATTGCTAGTTTAAGAACATAAGGTTAATAACATAAGGCTAATCACACAGATTTAACATAGGTTAATAAAAATGGGTGGCCAATTGGCCACCGGGAAAAGAGATTGGCTTTGCTATTGTTATTATTGTCAGGGTTCTCAGCGAAATCATTTACCAGAACAGGTAAGCCACCATGGTCAGGAAAGCGATCGCAACCATGTTCAGGTAAACCCCGGCGCGCATCATCTCACTTTGTTTGATATGGCCAGAGCCAAACACAATGGCGTTCGGTGGTGTGGCGACCGGGAGCATGAAGGCGCACGAGGCGGCAACACCAATGAGCA
Source organism: Photobacterium sp. SP02 (assembly GCF_038519165.1). Classification (NCBI taxonomy): domain Bacteria; kingdom Pseudomonadati; phylum Pseudomonadota; class Gammaproteobacteria; order Vibrionales; family Vibrionaceae; genus Photobacterium; species Photobacterium sp. SP02. The sequence goes on along the minus strand of NZ_JASJOJ010000049.1, from coordinate 26,732 downwards.
CGGAAAGAATCACGGGTGATACACCCATGGCATCTGCTACCGAGGCAAAAACAGGGACAAGCAAGGCCGCACTGGCGGTGTTACTGGCAAACTCGGTCAGAAAGACCACGAAAGCCGCCACAGCCAGAACAGTGAACAGCAGGCCAGCCTGATCCAGGAAGCCGCTCAGGCTGTTAGCCAGGAAGATACTGGTCCCGGTTTCTTTCAGAACATTACTCAAACAGATACCACCACCGAACAGCAGCAACACACCCCAGTCGGTTGTTTTTTCAATCTGTTTCCATTTTACGACGCGTGATGCACCCAGCAGAGCGACAGCAAACAGCGCGACAAGAGTGTCAAACTTGCTCAGTCCGCCTAACATGCCATTGATGGGTTTACTGAAAATCCACAGCACAACGGTTAATGCAAAGATAGCAAGAGTGATTTTCTTTCCGTTGTTCCATTCGACTGGCTTGTGGTTCAGCTCGAACGTGTGGTTCAGGTTTGGTTTGAGCAGGAAGTAGAGTACGCCAATTGCCAAAGGTAACAATACTAGTGCGGTAGGCAAGCCGAAGGCCATCCAATCGGTAAAGCTCAGTCCGGCTTCGGCGGCAGCAATGGCATTAGGCGGGCTACCAATAACAGTGGCAATCCCACCGATGCTGGCACAGTAAGCAAGGCCTAATAGTACGAAGACATAGGTGTTACGCTGGTTTTTGGCATCCACTTTAGCCAGGACACCCAACACCAGAGGCAACATCATAGCAACTGTTGCTGTATTGCTGATCCACATAGACAGGCCAGCGGTGACACCGAACAACAGGAACACGGCGACAGACATCTTTCCTTTCGCCATCGCCAGTACTTTATCGGCGATGGCTTGATCCAATTCTTGACTGCGCAAAGCAGCAGCCAGCGCAAAGCCACCCAGGAACAGGAAAATGATGGGATCGGAGAAGTTACCCAGCGCTTGGTTGGTTTTGAAAACGCCAAAACCGACCGCCAGCAAGGGAACGAGTAGTGCTGTGATGCTGACATGAATCGCTTCTGTCAGCCAGAGTACGGCGACGAAAGCAAGAATACTCAGACCCGTTGCGACTTCCTTTTCAACAGGTAATGTATTTAGCAGGACGAAAAATAGGGCGATATCTGCAAGCAGTATCAGGCTGTTCCGGTCAAACAGCCACTGTTTAAGTGTCAGTGCTAAGGCTGTCATATTGGGTTCCTTTCAGATTGACTGTAATTATGGTGTAGGTTTGGCACGAGGCGTTTTTCGCTTCTGTTGTGCTGCCGAACTGAAATGTTGCATTTTTTTTATACTTTGTTAACGCGAATGTGAGGTGTGGGCTGAGTTGTCATGGCTTTTGTGAGGTCATGATTTTTGAATGTGTGGGAATCTACCCATTATGTTTCGGCTCGCGGATGGAACCGGTGGCAAAAACAGGTGTTGTTGCCTTTCATTGAGTGTGGTGTATGGATAATCAGGCGCGAGCATACGCAGGTAAAAATTTGCTTATATCTGGCTTGCGATAGCTGGTCTGGTCAATTATCTTCAGGTGTTTGGTCTTGGCGCTGGAATGAGCCCATTGACCACAGGCATTCAGCCAGCAGGCGATGAAACAAAAATAAGCACAAAAAACAAGCTAGGTTAACGAACAATGACATCGACAAAAAAAGCGTTTAAGAAACGTATTCAGGAAGAAGCCCAGCAGCATTTGAGCCGCGTACGTATGAAGATGCTGGGACAGTACTCACTGCCTGACAAGGGTCAGCGCAAGGAATAAAATGTCGGTTTTATCGTTGAAATAACAGCATTGTTTCAGTGCTAGTGAAACGCACAGTAACCCAGTCAGTTTGGCTGGGTTGTTTTTTTATTGTTACCCCGAAACCAACGGAAATGGTGCTGGCGTCTTCTTCGCAATGGCAATCCTGGCCTTAATTGTCTTATCAATACTTAATGTTTACAAAAGCCAGCCAATTAGAGTAATTACTTGACACTTTGTTAACAACGTATGCACAATGTGGATATAAAAATTGTTGCTTAATTGTTTGTTGAGGATACTGAGTTGTCTGTAAATAATATTGGGGTTATAGGCGTGGGCCCTAGGGGGCTGGGTGTCGTTGAGAGGATTATTGCTTCGGCAATGAATAATATCGAAGCGGAAATTAATTTACTGATATTTGACCCATATTTACCTGGGTCCGGATGTCATAGCACTGATCAACCTGACCACTTGTTAGTTAATACTGTTGCAGAGCAAATCACAATGTTTGCCGATGACTCTGTCGTTGAGGCTGGAAATATTCTTTCAGGACCAACATTTTATCAGTGGTTATGTGAGCAGCGGCCTTCTAAAGATATCCCAGCAAAGGTTCATCCTGACGGTTACTACTCTCGAAAACTGTTCGGACAATACCTTAACTGGGTATTTAACTACATTCTTGAATTTGCTTCAGTTCGATTGAATATAACTTATCTTCCTCTCGAGATTGTGGATATCGAAAAGTCTGAAGGTGGCTGGTCAGTAAAAACAGAAGATGAGAATTGGCATAAACTGGATTATGTATTTATTACAACTGGGCACACTAAGCCAGAGTTGGCAGAAGAACAAAGTGATTTAGAAATTTGTGACCCTTATCCAATTAAAGAAAAGCTGTCAGAAATTCAGTGTAGCGACACCGTTGCAGTGAAAGGCATGGGGTTGACAATGTGCGACGTTGTGGCAGAGCTTACGGTAGGTCGAGGAGGCGAGTTTATCCGCTCTGATAACGGCAGATTAGCGTATGCCCCATCCGGACATGAACCACAGATCATTGCTTATTCACGAACAGGCTTACCTTTGTCAGGTCGAGCGACTAACCAAAAGGGCGCTTCTGCTCAATACAAGGCAAAGTTTTTGACTGCTGATGTGGTGAGAAAGCTTCGTGCTAAAGGCTCTATAGATTTCATCCAAGACGTACTCCCACTCTTAATTAACGACATGGAATATGCGTATTATGAAGCCTATGTACGTGATAAATATGGAGCGATTGAATCACAAAAATTCTGCAACAGTTATTTCTTTTCACCGCCGCCGAAACGGGTTGAGCTGATAAACAGAACAATTAAACCAGAAGATAGGTTTTCGTGGCAAAGACTAATTTCCCCAATACCAATGAAAGTACTTTCTTCTAAAGAAACGTATGGTAAATGGTTGCTGACTTTTATTGAAAATGATTTGTTTGAAGCACAGCGGGGAAATGTGAACAGTCCAATAAAATCTGCCAGCGATGTTCTACGTGATCTGAGGGATTTAATCCGTGACACTATTGATTTCAAAGGATTGACGGAAGATTCTCACCGTTGGATCGATGCAGTGTTTATTCCAATTATGAACCGAATAGCTGTTGGCCCGCCCAAAGAGCGTTTGGAGGAGATGTTAGCACTCGTAGAGTGTGGAATTTTACATCTCGATTTGGGGCCTGCGCCCAATGTTGTGGTGGATACTGAGGGTAAACAGATCGTGCTACAGTCTTCAGTATGGCCTGAATATGAACGACGGTCTGATATTTTAGTCCATGCAAAAATTTCGATGCACAGCCCTAAAGACGATGGAACGGCACTGTGGAAACAATTGCTCTCTAAAGGTTATACGCGTTTGTATTACAACGGCAACTATCATCCTGGCGGGATTGATGTGACTAACACAATGCAAGTGATTAGTCAGGATGGAATCGTTCACGAAACTATGTGGGCGCTCGGCATCCCAACGGAAGGCAATAAGTTTTACACGTTTATTGTTCCGAGACCGGGTGTGAACTCGACAGCCATTGTCGATGCAGGAAAGGCTGTTAACCAGCTTTTTTCGTTGATGGCTGAAAATCGAAGAGCACTTTCCTATGCAGAGTAATCCGATATTTAACCGATACAGTTTCGCAGGCCTTGGAGCAACACTGATTGGTAATGGCATTGGGCGTTTTGCTTATATCGCTCTGATGCCCGCACTGATACAAGCCGGTTGGTTTAGGGTGGAAGACGCCACTTATCTGGGAGCGGCAACGTTAATCGGCTACATCTTTGGCGCGCCGGCTGCCAATTTTCTGATCCGATATTTTACTGTCGGTCAGGTTATCCGGGTCGCCATGCTGGTAAGCAGTCTGAGCTATCTGGGTTGTGCGTTTCAGGACGCACCTCTCGCGTGGTTTTACGTGCTGCGCACTCTGGCAGGCGTCGCAGGCGCCATGCTGATGGTGCTCGCACCGCCGGTCATTGTCAGAATGCACAGCGCTAAGGTCAAAACTCGCATCAGTGGTGTGGTGTTTTCCGGTATTGGCCTGGGCGCCATGTTATCAGGGACACTGATTCCGCTACTTATCTATCACAGTGTTGTTTCTGCATGGATAGGGATGGGGGTTGTGGCTTTTGTGACGACTGTGCTGACGTGGAATGCCTGGGGTGCAACAGAGCCGTTATCCGAAAATCGCTCCGCACCGGCAACCTTCCGGAATATGTCCAGGCCGCAGGGGATGACAGTGCTACTCATCTTGCTGGCCTACACCTTTAATGCCATCGGCTACCTGCCTCATACTCTTTTTTGGGTGGATTACATAGTGCGTGAGCTTGGTATGTCGTTTGTCAGTGGCGGGCTCTATTGGGCAACGTTCGGGATTGGAGCGGCAATCGGCCCTGTTTTAACGGGCTTTCTTGGCGATCATGCCGGAGTGAGGCGCTCGTTATTAATCGCTTTTTCTTTGAAAGCACTGGGTGTTTCGCTTCCCTTAATCAGTACTCACCCGTTAGCGCTGTTTTTCTCCTCCCTGCTGGTGGGTATTTTCACACCGGGCACTGTCACTCTGGTCTCGACCTATACACTGGAATCTGTCGGCTATGAACTGCATACCAAAGCCTGGAGCGCCATGACCTTATCATTTGCTATCTCACAAGGGGTGGTGGGTTTTATCATGGCTTATTATGCTGCTCATCTTGCCTCGTACTATATTCTGTTTGCCGTTAGTGCCAGTGCGCTAGTCGTGTCAATTGCATGTATCTTTTTCACGCCTCCTCAACAGGGAAGCGAACCTGTCTCGCAATCTGTATCCTAATCAAGGGAATGACTATGAAACTTTACTTGAATGAAACCTCACCGTTTTCGAGGGTTGTTACTGCAACGGCATTGTTGTCCGGGTGCGGTGCTTTGCAATTGGTGTGGGTTGATCCGTGGCAATCCCCCGCAGCATTAGAGCAGGTCAATCCTTTTTGTATGATTCCCGCGCTGGCGCTGAACGACGGCGTCTCGCTCAGTGAAAGCTTATGTATCTGTCAGTATTTGATTGCAACATATCAACCCGAAGCCTTACTCGCGGTAGATAGTCAGAATGCCCTTGAGAGTTCCGTAATGGGATTGGCAAAAACCATGATGGAGACAGCATTCAGAACTGTGGCGCTAGGACGCTTTGTTGAGGGAGACAATGCACTCAGCCAGCGGGGGAAAACCGGACTGGTTAAAGCATTGCAAAAACTGGAAGCAGAGGCAGGAGGCGCCTGGAAAGATGTGTTGCTTCAGCCTAATCTGGCGACGCTTTATCTTCATGTGGCTGTTGAGTACGTGCAATTTCGCCATAGTGAGATTTTTCATGATGCAGCGGGCGATAATATTGCCTTCTTTCTTGAAAACTCTCCCTTCAAACAAGTGCTGCAGACAGTGAATTTAGAACGATTAGCTGCTAAACCGGACTTTACAACGCTCATCTCAGCGGGCGTTTAGCACAAGGCTACTGCGGTATACACAGAAACAGACACGCTGCTCAGGCAGTGTGTCTGAACTCAGAGCGTGTTGATAAGAAGAGGAGATAAGGGGGCTGAGTAAGTCGGTTGCTCTGGTTGCTCAGGTTGTATTTGTCGCAGAGGTGGCCTGGTAAAGATGGGCTCTTTGGGGCCGGGAAAACGGGGTTGTTCGTTGAGAATGTACAGATCCAGTATGGCTTTTACTCTCGCAAACACTTCCCTTAACCGAATTTTGAATCCGGCCAATCCGCGAGGTTCCGGAACGGCCAGACAGATGGCATTCAGATTTTTGTGACTGGCAATAAACAGCGCTCGTTCACAATGGAATTGCTGGGTAATAATGACCAGGCTGTTAGCTTCAAACACATTCTTAGCCCGGATAACCGAATCCAGCGTCCGGAAACCCGCATAGTCGAGCACAATCACTTCGTCAGGGATCTCGGCTTTGAGCAAATCACGTTTCATTGTCCATGGTTCGTTATATGAACGGTGCGCGTTATCACCACTTAACAGAAAGATCTGGACCTTTTTCTCCCGGTATAACTTAACCGCGGCATCCATCCGGTAGTTGTAATAAGGATTGAGATTATGGGCTATGTATTTACTCGTTCCCAGTACCAGGCCAACGGTGCGGGCAGGGATGAGATCTATCTGGGTATAGATACGATCAGCCGTCGTTGCTGCTACCCATCTGTCGAGTATCAGAAAGAATCCGAACAGTACAATCATCAACATGACGGTATACCGCAGAAATGTAGGTAGCTTCATAGAGGCCCAAAACGCAAAAATAACGGTTGCTTAACGCCTTAAGTGTACCTTAATCCGTTGATAATGTTGTGTAAAAATCAGGTCATACTTGTCGTGAAAATCATCAGCATGGCAGGCAGAAAAATAAAAAACCCGCCATTGGCGGGTTTTTTCATCAAAAAAGCGAATAATTAGAACGATGTCCGCTTATATCGGCGGTAACCCGGTTCCCAGAAGTTCGCATCAATTTTCTCTTTAATGCGCTCTTCGGTGTTTTTCGGGGCTTTACGTTGCTCAACCGCTTTCTTAGCCACAGCCAGAGCGATGTAGCGAGACACATTCTGGATATCTTCCAGCGGTGGCAGCAAAGCGCCACGGCCGTTAATGGCTAAGGGGGAACATTCCGCCAGCGCCCGGCTGCTTTCCATCAGCATTTCATCGGTTACGCGACGAGCACCAACGGCCAGCACGCCCAGGCCGATGCCAGGGAAGATATAACTGTTGTTACACTGGGCAATCGGGTAGGTTTTACCGTTATAGACGACAGGTTCAAACGGCGAGCCTGTGGCAACCAAGGCCTGACCGTCCGTCCAGCGGATGATGTCAGCAGGCATAGCTTCAACACGGCTGGTCGGGTTGGATAACGGGAAGATGATCGGACGTTCACAATGCTTGTGCATTTCACGGATCACTTCTTCACTGAACAGTCCCGGTACACCGGACACCCCGATCAGTATGTTTGGTTTGCCGTTACGCATCACGTCCAGCAGGGAAATATTGCTGTCGTCAGTTTCCCACTCACTGATGCTTTTGCGTGTCTGCACCAGTTTTTTCTGGAAGTTCACCAGATTAGGCATATCGTCCAGCAGCAGGCCCCAGCGGTCGACCATGAAGACCTGGCTGCGTGCCTGTGAATCGGAAATGCCTTCAGAGACCATTTGCGCAATAATCGCTTCAGCAATTCCGCACCCGGCAGAGCCTGCGCCGAGGAAAGCAACGCGTTGTTCAGACAGTTTGCTGCCGGCCGCTTTACAGGCTGCCAGAAGCGAACCCACTGTTACCGCAGCGGTGCCCTGAATATCATCGTTGAAACAGCAGACTTTATCTTTGTAGCGATCCAGCAAAGGCATGGCGTTTTTCTGTGCAAAGTCTTCGAACTGGATCAATGCATCCGGCCAGCGCTGCTTAACTGCTTGAATAAAGTTATCGACGAAGTCTTCGTATTCTTTCCCGGTAATACGGGTATGGCGCCAGCCCATGTACATAGGATCTGACAGGCGCTGTGGATTATTGGTGCCCACATCCAGTACAACCGGCAAGGTATAAGCCGGGCTGATACCACCACAGGCGGTATAGAGCGACAGCTTACCAATTGGGATACCCATGCCGCCGATGCCCTGATCACCCAGACCAAGAATACGCTCGCCGTCAGTCACGACTATGACTTTGACATTATGGCGGGAAGCATTGTTGAGCATGTCTTCAATGCGGTCACGGTTCGGATAAGAAATGAACAGGCCACGACCACGGCGGTAAATATTAGAGAAGTTCTCACATGCCGCACCGACAGTCGGGGTGTAGATGATTGGCATCATCTCAGTGATATGGCTTTCAACCAGTCGGTAAAACAGTGTCTCGTTGGTATCCTGAATGTTGCGAAGATAGATATGCTTATCCATATCATTGTCAAATTTCAGGTACTGCTGATAAGCACGTTCTGCCTGTTCTTCAATGGTTTCAATCGCTTCTGGTAACAAACCTTCGAGGTTGAAGAACATTCGCTCTTCGACAGAAAATGCACTTCCTTTGTTAAGTAGAGGAGTTTCTAGCAGGGCCGGTCCGGCGTAGGGGATATATAGGGGTCTTTTATCGTCTTTCATGCAATAGACTCTGTTTTTGGCTGAAATTTTGGCATTTCTTCTTATTGAGGGCACATCGTAGACCTATCACTCGTTATATTCAAAGAGAAAGTTCAAAAATTTTGTTAAAATGATCAACATTTTCAACTTTTGTTGAATGTCTGATTACTGAAGGAAAATGCGAGATAAAGTAAGGTATTATCAGGTAGGCCTGGCTATTTGTCATTCGTCTGTACTGATTAATAGTGTTTTTGTGGAGTTTCTAGCTGGATGGGTGGGTGATTATCAGAAATTTACCCCAAAATCACCCGATTTACATTATCTGCCTTCTGTATTAGGCATTCCAAGAGGGAATCATTCGGAAGCGCCTGCCTGAGCGGACAGTTTGGCCTTGATGAAAGTGGCATGGTCAACATAGATCAGCTCTGCAACCTGGCGGATAACGGCTTCTTCCACCGGGTCTAAAATGCCGTCAGCAAAAGCGACTTGCCACATGGCTTCGATTAAGCGGTAACGCTTTTCAGCAGACAGTGAGCGCAGCTTATTGGTGAATTCAAACACCGACACAGACTGCTCGCTGCGGGTTTGAGCTTCGTGTAACAGGGCTCTGGCTTGTGCGTCATCCACTTCAAGCAATTTGACTAACAAGTGGACTTTTGCACTTTCCTCGCTGGGATCCCGGCTGTGATCGGCATCTGCGACTTCACAGAGCAGTGAAGCCATCGCCAGGTGAAGGGATGGGGTATCAACCGCCGCACCATCATCACTGCCTTCATTCATCACCTGACGAAAGAGTACGCGTAATTGCTGGAACATAATCATTTCCTTTCAACAGCCTCAGTCATACTTTTATCTTTGCAGTGCTCGCAGAAAAAATGCAAGGGATAGTTTTAGCCTGCCTGATGAAAGATAAACTATGTGGTAGAATCGCGGCAGTTTTATGATGCGTTTGTTCAGGCCTTTTGATGACTTGCATTCAGCCTGAACAACCAACTGATACAAGCAGGAAATCACTTGACTCAGTCTACAAAGTCTCCATCTGAGCGGACCGAGGTTCGCAACAATGAAAAAACATTAAAAGCCGCGCTGAAAGATTGCCTGATCCGCGATCGTTTCCGTCTGCACAAAAGAGTGCAGGGCGCCGCGAAGATAAAGAATGAACAGGCTCGCCATGCGGTATTTGATGAAATCGCCATGGATATCGCACGCTCGATGCAAGCGGTAGAGATCCGGCGCAGCAGCTGTCCTCAGATCAGCTATCCCGAACAGCTGCCTGTCAGTCAGAAGAAAGAGGACATTGCAAAAGCGATCAGCGAGCATCAGGTGGTGATTGTCGCCGGTGAAACCGGTTCGGGCAAAACCACTCAGTTGCCTAAAATTTGTCTCGAGCTTGGGCTGGGTACCACGGGAACCATAGGCCACACTCAGCCCCGCAGGCTGGCGGCGCGCTCAGTGGCGAACCGTATCGCTGAAGAGCTGGGCTGCGAGATGGGCTCAACCGTAGGTTACAAAGTCCGTTTTAACGATCAGGTATCAGACAAAACGCAAGTGAAGCTGATGACCGACGGTATTTTGCTGGCTGAAATTCAGAACGATAAATACCTGAGCCAGTATGACACCATCATCATCGATGAAGCCCACGAGCGAAGCCTGAATATCGACTTTATTCTGGGCTACCTGAAAAACCTGTTGCCGAAACGTCCGGATCTCAAGGTGATCATCACCTCAGCGACTATCGATCCGGAACGCTTTTCAAAACACTTTAACAATGCGCCGATTATCGAAGTGTCTGGCCGTACCTATCCGGTTGAAGTCCGTTACCGGCCGATCATGGATGACAGTGACGATAACGATCGTGATCAGCTGCAGGCCATTTTCGACGCGGTCGATGAGCTGTGCGATGAAGGTATGGGCGATATCCTGATCTTCATGAACGGTGAACGGGAGATCCGCGATACGGCAGATGCCCTGAATAAGCGCAATATCAAACACACTGAAATCGTGCCTTTGTACGCCCGCCTGTCAGCCAGTGAGCAGAACCGGGTGTTCCAGTCGCACAGCGGCCGGCGCATCGTGCTATCAACCAACGTGGCTGAAACCTCACTGACAGTACCGGGTATCAAGTATGTGATTGACCCGGGTACAGCCCGTATCAGCCGCTACAGCTATCGCACCAAGGTGCAGCGCTTACCGATAGAGCCGGTATCGCAGGCCAGCGCCAATCAGCGTAAAGGCCGTTGTGGCCGGGTAGCGGCAGGTATCTGTATTCGTCTGTATTCGGAAGAAGATTTTCTGTCGCGCCCGGAATTTACCGATCCGGAGATTCTGCGGACTAACCTGGCGTCGGTTATTTTGCAGATGACCGCGATTGGCCTTGGTGATATCCAGGCTTTCCCGTTTGTTGAGCCGCCCGACAGCCGTAATATTCAGGACGGTGTGCGCCTGCTTGAAGAGCTGGGTGCGATGAACGCCAACGCCACCGACCCGCGCAAGCGTCTGACTGAAGTGGGCCGTCAGCTGGCGAAGTTGCCGATTGATCCGCGTTTGGCGCGTATGGTGCTGGAAGCACCGAAACACGGTGCGCTGCAAGAGGTCATGATTATTGCCTCTGCCTTGTCGATACAGGACCCACGAGAACGGCCGACAGAAAAACAACAGGCCTCGGATGAGAAACACCGGCGCTTCTATGACAAAGAATCGGATTTCCAGACCTTCGTGAACCTCTGGGAGTACGTGAAAGATCAGCAAAAAACGTTGTCTTCGAATCAATTTCGTAAGCAGTGTAAAGCCGATTACCTGAATTACCTGCGTGTGCGGGAATGGCAGGATATTTATTTTCAGGTGCATCAGGTGGTGCGTGAGCTGAAGCTGCGCCATAACGAGGAGCCTGCCGATTATCAGGCAGTACATACCTCGTTACTGGCAGGGTTACTGTCGCATATTGGTCAGAAAGATCAGGAGAAGAACGACTATCAGGGCGCGCGCAACGCCAGATTTAACATCTTCCCCGGTTCCGGTATTTTCAAGAAGCAACCGAAGTGGGTTATGGTGGCCGAGCTGGTGGAAACCTCCAAGCTGTGGGGGCGTATTGCCGCCAAGATTCAGCCGGAATGGATCGAGCCGCTGGCACCGCATCTGATCAAGCGCAGCTACAGTGAACCTCACTGGGAGAAAAAGCAGGCATCTGTACAGGCCTTTGAGAAAGTCACCCTGTACGGCATTCCGATTGTGCCTAAACGCAAGGTGAATTACGGCAAGATTGATCCTGTACTCAGCCGCGAGATTTTTATCCGATCAGCACTGGTCGAAGGGGACTGGGACACAAAACACAAGTTCTTCCATCAAAACCGCCAGTTATTGCGCGAAGTGGAAGAGCTTGAGCATAAGTCCCGCCGGCGTGACATTCTGATCGATGACGATGCGCTGTATGAATTCTATGACCAGCGGGTTGAGCATACTGTGGTTTCCGGCCGGCATTTTGACGCCTGGTGGAAGGAAGCTTCCCGCAAAGACAAAGATCTGCTGAACTTTGAACGCGAGATGCTGCTCAGGGGCGATGCGAGCCATGTGACTGAGCTGGATTATCCCAACTTCTGGCATCAGGGCGGCTTAAAACTCAAGCTGAGTTACCAGTTTGAACCGGGGGAAGACACAGATGGTGTGACGGTGCATCTTCCGCTGCCTGTATTGAATCAGGTGGAGCCGGACGGTTTCGACTGGCAGATACCGGGTTTGCGCCATGAGCTGGTGGTGGCTTTGATTAAGTCGTTGCCCAAATCGTTACGACGTAACTTTGTGCCGGCCCCTAACTATGCCGATGCGTTCCTGGCCCGGGTGCAGGCATTATCAATGCCTTTGCTGGATGCGCTGGAGAAAGAGCTCAAGCGTATGACAGGTGTAACTGTACTGCGCGATGACTGGAATCTGGATCAAGTCCCTGAACACCTGAAAATCACATTCCGCGCTGTGGATCATCGCAACCGGAAACTTCGGGAAAATAAAGACCTGTACGTGCTGAAAGACAGCCTGAAAGAGAAAGTACAGGAAACCCTGTCTAAGGTTGCCGATGATGATATTGAGCAGGACGGCCTGAAGACCTGGAGCTTTGGTGCATTGCCAGAACGCTATCAGCAGAAACGTGGCGGGTTTGAAGTCAAAGCCTATCCGGCCATCATTGATAACAAAGATTCGGTCGGCATCAAGCTGTTTGAAACCGAGGAAGAGCAACGTACGGCCATGCAGCAAGGTCAGCGTCGTCTGATATTGCTGAACGTGCCGTCGCCAATCAAATATCTGCATGCTAATTTGCCGAACAAATCAAAGCTGGGTCTGTACTTCAATCCGTATGGGCGGGTTATGGATCTGATTGATGACTGCATTGCCTGTGGCGTGGATAAACTGATTGAAGAAAAGGGCGGTCTGGTTTGGGATGCCGATGCGTTTGAAGCGCTGAAAGAGCATGTGCGGGCCGAGCTGGGAGATACGGTTGTCGATATCGCCAAACAGGTAGAAGCCATTTTGACAACGGCCTTCAATATCAACAAGAAATTGAAGGGGAAAGTCGATCTGAGTATGGCCTTTGCGTTGTCTGATATCAAAGCCCAGATTGAAGGTTTAATCATTAAAGGGTTTGCCACTGAGTGCGGCTGGCGACGTCTGCCGGATATCTTGCGTTACATGAAGGCGATTGAACGCAGAATGGAAAAACTGCCGATTGACCCGAATAAAGACAGAGTACATATACTGAAAGTTGAATCAGTCACCAATGACTACAAAGAATTACTCAATAAGATCCCTAAAGGTCAGCCGATACCTGAACAGGTAAAAGAGATCCGCTGGATGATAGAGGAATTGCGTGTGAGTTATTTCGCTCAACAATTAGGTACACCGTATCCTGTCTCTGATAAACGAGTCAGAAATGCCATCGCTTCTTGTTAATGAAGTGATTCATTTAAACGTCATTTAAAAATCATTATAAATAAACAATTGGCGAGTTAATAACTCGCCAATTTTTTTGATTGTATTTTCTGGTTTTCATCTTTAGGAAGATTAGATGAAAATAAAAGTCTGACAGGGCGATTGGACTATTGTGTTATAAACCTTTTCCTGATTTGCCTCTTTATTTCATGATGTGGGTTTATGCCGTTTTCTTTGCGGAAATATAGCGTCTTTGTTTTTTATAAACTGTTCATCTTCTCAGTTACAGAAAATTACATCACTTTTACTTGCAACACGCAAAAATGCCTCCTGCTGCTGAATGCGGTTTAGACAAGTTAAATTCTCTTGCCTACACTTCTTTACGCTGTGAATAGTCCGGTAAATACCTGAAAGTAATAGCTGATATCACTCATTAATCATGTTGGGGCAAATCTGTTCCCTCACTTTTTATTACCGCTCTTTCTGTCAGTCGGCGTCTTTTTATGCTGGCTGCACGGTGAGTTTCATTGCGTATTGACAATAAGATAGGGAATATTATGAATAAGCAGGCTCAGTTGAATGATAATAGCCTACAGTCTTTTTATTTTGTCGGTGCAGAGCAACATACTTTGCATGGGATTACCACGGCCCAGCATGAGCTTTGGCTGAGCGAAACCATGTCGCAAACGCAGCCCTTTAATTTCTGGGGTTATGGCGTGATAGAAGGGCCATTGAATGTTGCGCTGTTGCGCCAGGCCGTTGAGATAACAATTAACGATATACCCGCTCTTCAGGCGCGATTTGTTGAAAAGGACGGCGAACTTTATCAGTACCGCACCAAGCCGACGACTGAGCCTCTGTATTGGTATGATTTCTCTTCCAGCCATAATCCATTGGACGCTGCCATGGCATGGATGCGCAATGACGCTGACCGGGTCGTGTCTGTCCTTGAGCACGAATTGTATCATTTTGCTGTACTGAGCCTGGCACCAGATAAGTGCATTTTTTACCGCCGCATACATCACATGCTGATTGATGGCAGAAGCGGGGAAGAATTCAGCCGCCGGATTGTGCTGACTTACAACGCGCTGGCGAGCCAGCATCCTATTCCTGAGTTTGAAAGCTGTGGCTTTAACCAGCTCTATGAGAACGATAAAAAATATCTGGGCTCGGCGCGGCCTGGCAAGGATAGTCAGTTTTGGAAGCAGTATACCGCGTCTTCCGTTCACACTCTGACCCGCAAAGAAAAATACGTCCCTTATTCAGCAATGAACATCAGTAAGTATGTGCTCGACAAGGCAGATTTGGATCAGATTGATCAATGTGCGACACGAATTGGTGTTCACCGTGCACACTTGCTGGCAACGGCAGTGGCGGCTTGTTTTTATAGTGTTACAGGTCACACCGAGTTGAATTTCAGCCTGCCGGTAGCGGGAACCCGGGAGAGGAATGGCATAGGTATGACCGCGAATGTGGTTCCGCTGATCTTGCGCTTAACCCCTGACGACACCCTTGAGCATCTGGCCCGGCAGGTGACGGCAGAAATGGGGAAAACGGTTCGGCGCCAACTCTACCGGGGCGAGGATATCCGGCGGGACAGAAACGCCGCCGATGCGTCATGGTTTGGTCCTGCGATTAATATTGTCACTTTTGATAACGGTGATAGCTTTTGGCAATGTAAAACGCGCTGGCATTATGGCGGGAATATCTCGGTCAGCGATATGCAGATTCTGTTTTTTGAAGACAGGCAGGCACAGGAACTGGATGTCATGTTTGTTGATGCGCCGCATATCCATTCTCTGGCGCAGCTTGACAACCTGCAGCGCCGCTTTCAGTTCATTCTTCAGTCACTTTGCCATAAACCTGACAGCCAGCTTGAAGATGTCGTGCGCCTTGCTGCCAAAGCGGATGCGGCGGATTTGCAGGATAATTTTTATGTATCCCGGCTTCAGCCTGTTGCGGGTGGGGTGCTGTGCTGGGAACAATCCGCTGAGGCATTGGAGCGGCTGTCGTATGCCATAGGTCATCCTTCGCAAGCTTGTCCGGTTAAACTGGCACTCAAGGACGGTTTGATCGGTATCGACACTGTGGATGTGTGCGAAGGCCAGACCACGGCCTTACCAGGCACGATACTGCATATTGACGATCAGGGATGGGACATTGCGACAGCACGGGGAATCGTTCGCATTGGTGGCTGGTTTAACGCATCCGGAAAAGTGCAATCAGGGAAACAGCTTGCACAGCAGTGTAAGCTGGAGCCGGGGCACCGTCTGCCTGCACTGAGTGAAGAGCAGGCTGCCCGCCTGACCGCGCTGTTTGCCGAAGGGAAAGGCTTTGCTTCTTTCTGGCAATCCCGTCTGGAGCAACCTATGCTTTCGGCATTTCCGGCCCGACAAATCGCCCCGTCAGAGACAAACTGGCAAGCTACGGCCTGGCAGTTTGTGGGCAATAAGCCCGATCTGCCGACTTTTCTGAGCGCTGTCGCTGTTTATCTGGCCCGAATGGGCGATCAAACCGATTTCCAGATTGGCTGGTTACAGAGGCAGGTAGACAGTCTGTTAGCCGATGCTGTGTTGCCGGTGCACGTTTCTCTGGATATGACGCAGCACTTTTCAGCTATCCGGCAATTATTGACAACGGAATGTGACCGTGTGCTGGCGCATCTGCCTTTCCATCCTGAGCTCCATGCTTTACTGTCGCCAACCGCCCGCTGGCCACTGGCGGTCGAATTAATTTCTGATATTTCTGCCGCTACTGACTGCCCGATTGATGCCGGCGCACTGCTGCAAATTGATAAAACCGGGCACAGATTCCGTTGGCTGTATGACGAGGCAGTACTTGGCAATGAGCAGGTGGACAGGCTCAGTACACACCTGCTTTTTGTCCTTGAACAAGCGTGTAATGAACCTGATACCCCAGTAGGTGAGCTGAGTTTGCTGACTGCGAACGAACGTCATTATTTGCTGGAGGAGATGAATGCAACAGCGGCTGACTTCCCGCCGGTGAGTTGCGTGCATGCCATGTTTGAGGAGCAGGCAGAGAAAACGCCTGATGCCATTGCACTGCGTTGCGGAGATGCCGAATTCAGTTATGCGGAGATCAACGTGCGGGCAAACCGCCTCGCGCATGAACTGCTGGTTTATGGCGTGGGGGCGGAAACCCGGGTAGCAATCTGTGCCTCGCGCAGTCCGGAACTGATTGTGGCCATGCTGGCGGTACTCAAAGCCGGAGGGGCATATGTTCCATTAGATCCCGGTTACCCTGGTGAGCGGCTGGAGTTCATTCTTAATGATTGCCGTCCTGTGTTGTTGCTCGCCGATGCTGTCGGCCGTTCGGCGTTAAGTGCCCATCATGTTCCTGTGCTGGAGCTGGAAGCCGGTTTACCTGCGACGATTTCATCTGAAAACCTGGCGAGGCAAGTCCAGCCCCATCAATTGGTCTATGTGGTATACACCTCAGGATCAACGGGTAAGCCCAAAGGGGTGATGGTCGAACACGGCCAGTTGCTCAATCTGATTCACTGGCATGCCAAAGCGACAGAACTGAAAGCCGGAGAGCGCACTACCTGTATGGCGGGTCTGGGTTTTGATGCCTGTGTGTGGGAAATATGGCCGGCTCTGGCATTGGGTGCCACAGTGCTGATACCGCCAAGAGAGGTATCCGGTGATAGCGATGCGTTGTTACGCTGGTGGGGTAACAGTGACGCTCAGATATCTTTCATGGTGACGCCTCTGGCTGAAGTTGCCCTTGCTGCCGGTCATCTTCCTGTGGCACTGAGAACTTTACTGATCGGTGGCGACAGTATTCGCCGCTGGCCGCTGGACATTCCGCATGGCCTGACATTATTGAATAACTACGGCCCGACAGAAACCACAGTTGTCGCCACATCGGGAAATCCGCACACAGGTGCCGCAGTGCCATCAATTGGCCGCCCGATCGCTAATACGCGTGTCTATTTGCTGGATGAACTGGGGCAGCCGGTACCCTTGGGGGCGATTGGCGAATTGTATCTTGGTGGTGAACAGGTTGCCCGCGGCTACCTGAATCAGCCTGAGCTTACTGCTGAGCGATTTCTTGACGATCCTTTTAAGCCGGGAGGGCGAATGTACCGGACCGGTGATCGGGCCAGATATTTGCCTGATGGCAGCCTTGAATACCTGGGCCGGAATGACGATCAGGTGAAAATACGGGGTTTCCGGATTGAGCCCGGCGAAATTGAAGCGCAGCTGGTGTCGCATCCTTCTGTGTGTGAGGCGGTTGTCGATGCACTGACAGACAGCACAGGAGAGAAACGGCTGGTTGCCTGGCTGGTACCAGCAGAAGAGTCCGGATGGGGAGAGTTGAATACCGAGCTGCCAGCGTTTCTGGCGGGACGCCTGCCTGACTATATGATTCCCACTGCGTTTGTCTGCCTGAAAGCTTTGCCTTTATCGCCGAACGGCAAAATGGACCGCCGCGCCCTGCCTGCGCCGGATTTGACTGAAACCGGACGAATGATTTACGCCGCTCCCGAGGGGGAAACAGAATCGTTACTGGCGCGTATCTGGCAGGATCTGCTGGGTGTCGAACGTGTAGGCCGCG
Source organism: Photobacterium sp. SP02 (assembly GCF_038519165.1). Lineage (NCBI taxonomy): Bacteria > Pseudomonadati > Pseudomonadota > Gammaproteobacteria > Vibrionales > Vibrionaceae > Photobacterium > Photobacterium sp. SP02. The sequence continues at coordinate 8,882 of NZ_JASJOJ010000049.1, read as the reverse complement.
ATGATAACTTTTTTGAACTGGGTGGCCACTCATTGCTCGTGGTCAAATTGCTGGCTCAACTGCGTAAGGCCGGTTTGACGACAGATTTGCAGGCATTGTTTTCTGCCCCGACTTTGTCGGTACTGGCTCAGACGCTGGCCCCTAAGGCCGATGTGATCATACCTGAAAACAGGATTCGGGCTGGCAGTCAAACAATTACGCCAGACATGTTGCCACTGGCCGATCTCGCTCAGGAAGAGATTAGTGCGATCATTGACAGTGTGCCGGGCGGCGTCGGCAATGTGCAGGATATCTATGCACTTTCTCCGTTACAGGAGGGGATCTATTTTCATCATCAGTTAGCAGAAAAAGGCGATCCCTACCTGCTGTCAGCCACCTTACAGTTTGACAGCCGGTCCCGTCTGGATAATTGGCTGGCTGCCATGCAGCAGGTTATCACTCGCCATGACATTTTGCGCACTGCTTTTGTGGCATCTGGTACGGCGTCTCCGGTACAAGTCGTGTGGCGACAGGCTACTTTCAATGTCACAGAGCTGGTGCTGGACCCGGCGCAGGGGCAGATCAGTCAGCAATTGGCATCACGTTATGATCCCCGCCATACCCGGCTGGATCTGACTCAGGCGCCGTTACTGCATGTTGTGATTGCGCAAGAGCAGGACGGCAGCTGGTGCGCGTTACAGCAATGGCATCATCTTATTGGTGATCATACGACGCTGGCCTTGATGGTAGAAGAGATCAGCGAAATCATGGCAGGTAACGAAGCGGCACTGAAACCGGCACAACCTTTTCGCAATGCGGTGGCACAAGCCCGGCTGGGCGTTAGTGACAGCGAGCATGAAACGTTTTTCCGTCGCATGCTGGCTGATATGTCTGAACCTGTGCTGCCTTTTGGTTTGAGTAATGTTTACGGTGATGGCTTGCAAACCAATGAAGCGAGCCTGACGCTGCCTGCTGAATTGAATCGGGCGTTGCGGGTACATGCAAAACGACTGGGGGTCAGCCTTGCCAGCCTTTGTCACCTGGCGTGGGGGCAGGTACTGGCGAGAACCAGCGGTCAGGACAGTGTTGTTTTCGGCACTGTGTTGCTGGGTCGCATGCAATCCGGCGAAGGGGCTGAAAGTGCGTTGGGTCTCTTTATCAACACCTTGCCTGTGCGGCTGGAAATCGATAGCCGCAGTACAGAAGAGGCCGTTCGCCAGACTCATCAAAGCCTGAGTGCTCTGCTGGCTCATGAACATGCCCCGCTGGCACTGGCGCAGCGTTGCAGTGGTTTACCGGCAGGAACACCATTATTCAGCGCTTTGCTTAATTATCGCCACAACGAAGGTGACAGCCTGTCTCTGCCGGAAGGGGTGAGTCTGATTTCTGCAGAAGAAAGAACCAATTACCCCTTTATGCTGTCGGTAGATGACGGTATCGACATGCTGTCTGTGACGGCTCAGGTCATTGCGCCGATAGAGGCTGAGCGGGTATGTGGCTATATGCAACAGGCGCTGAGTGCATTGACTAATGCGCTGGCCTGTACGCCGGATCTGCCGGTTTGTGAACTGCCGATTGTGCCGGACAATGAGTATGCCATGCTCGTTAATGGCTGGAATAGCACTGCCAGGGATTATCCTCAGTCTGCATGTCTGCAGACCTTGTTCGAAGCGCAGGTGGCACGCACACCAGATGCCGTTGCCCTGGTCTGTGACGATCAGGACTGTGAAGATCAGGCTTGTGACGATCAGGCATTGAGCTATACCCAGCTCAATGCGAAAGCAAACCAGCTGGCGCACACCCTGATAGCACTTGGCGTCGGGCCGGACAGCAGGGTGGCTGTCTGCGCTGAGCGAAGTCTGGCCATGGTGATCGGTCTGCTTGGCATTCTTAAAGCCGGTGGCGCTTACGTTCCCCTGGATCCGGCTTATCCCGGCGAGCGGTTACAGTACATTCTGCAAGATGCTGATCCTGTCCTGCTACTGACTGATGATGCCGGGCGCAATGCGCTCGGCAAGCACGCCATTCCTGAACTGTCGTTAAACGGCAACCTGCCATCTGATGTGAGCTGCGATAATCCAGCACCACAGTCGCAGCCGGACAATCTGGCTTATGTCATCTATACCTCGGGTTCAACAGGTAAACCGAAAGGCGCGATGAATGAGCACAGGGGCATAGTTAACCGCTTGATCTGGATGCAGGAAACCTATGGGCTGACCGCAGAGGATACGGTACTTCAGAAAACACCGTTTGGTTTTGATGTGTCAGTCTGGGAGTTTTTCTGGCCGCTGATATACGGGGCCAGACTGGTGATGGCACGTCCTGAAGGGCATAAAGATCCGGATTATCTCAGCCGTACTATTGCCCGTTACGGGGTAACAACTCTGCACTTCGTACCTTCCATGCTGCAAAGCTTTCTGGCCTACAGCGGCGCGGCAGAACGCTGTCAGCCTGTCGCGCGGGTTATCTGCAGTGGCGAGGCGCTGCCTGCCTCTTTAGTGAAGGCATGTTACCGTCAGTTACCGCATGCACAATTGCACAACCTTTACGGGCCGACCGAGGCCGCAGTTGATGTTACCGCCTGGCATTGTTCTCGCGAGACAAATCTGGTGACCGTTCCTATTGGTCGCCCGGTGGCGAATACCCGTATTTATCTGTTAGACAAATACGGTCAGCCAGTGCCTTTAGGCGCGGTGGGTGAAATGTATATCGGAGGGATACAGGTTGCCCGCGGGTATCTGAATCGTCCTGAACTGACCGCTGAACGGTTTCTCAGTGATCCGTTCAATGCCGAACATGGCGGACGTATGTACCGGACCGGTGATCTGGCACGCTACCTGCCGGATGGCAACATTGAATACCTGGGCCGTAATGATCAGCAGGTAAAAATCCGCGGTTTTCGTATTGAATGTGGTGAAATTGAGGCTGTATTGCTGACGCATCCGCAGGTGCACGATGTCGTTGTGGACGCCCGCAGTGACAGCCCCCTCTGTGACAGTAATGGTGACAAGCGTCTGATCGCCTGGTTTGTGGCAGCTGAGGGTTGTGAACCGGACGGAGCCGGATTGCGGGACTATCTGACCGGTCTGCTGCCGGATTACATGATACCTGTGGCCTTTATGCCGATTGACACGATGCCGTTATCGCCCAATGGCAAGCTGGATCGCCGTGCATTACCGGATCCTCAGGAATCTAGCCAGTCACGTGCTGACTATATACCACCCGAAAATGAAACTGAGCAGCGGCTGGCAACTTTGTGGGAAGCCTTGCTTGGGGTGGAGCAGGTAGGCCGGGATGATAACTTCTTCGCGTTGGGAGGCCATTCGTTGCTGGCCGTACGTCTGGCTAACCGGATGCAGCAGTTAGGTCAGCCGTTGGCTCTGTCGGCGTTGTTCGCCAATCCTGTGCTGCATCAACTGGCCCGCCAGCTGACGACAGACAATACTGACGCATTACCGCCTATTGCGCCCGTTGTGCGCGGTGAACACCTGCCATTGTCATTTGCCCAGCAACGCTTATGGTTTCTGACACAGCTGGATGGCATGAGTGAAATCTATCACATGCCACTGGCGGTGCGCCTACGGGGGGCGCTGGATATTTCGTGCTGGCAACGCAGCCTGGATACCATTTATGCGCGCCATGAAGCGTTGCGCACTGTGTTTAGCAGTCAGGACGGCAAGCCCTGTGCACAGATCCTGCCTGCGACTGAACTGCCGCTGACTGTGCATGATTTGCGTCAACTATCCAATGCAGATCAACTATCCGATACAGACAATACAGACAAGGCAGAAGCGCAGGCGATCCAGATCGCCGCGAGTGAAGCGAGCAGACCGTTTGACTTAATGAATGGTCCCTTGCTGCGTGTCAGCCTTATCCGGCTCAGTGATAACGAGCAGATCTTTACCTTCACCTGTCATCACCTGGTATCCGATGGCTGGTCTAACGGCATCTTGTTGCGTGAACTGGCAGCTTTGTATCAGGCATTTACACAAGGCGAGCAGAATCCGCTACGCCCGTTACCCGTGCAGTACGCGGATTATGCCAGCTGGCAACGTCAGTGGCTGACGCCAGAGCGATTGTCGAGCCAGGCAGATTACTGGCAGCAACAGCTGAGTGATGCACCCGTATTACTGACGTTGCCGGCAGACCGTCCTCGTCCTGTCGTGCAGTCGTTTGCCGGTGATCAGGTTGCGATACGGCTGGAGGCCGAACTGGTCCAGGCATTACGCCAGTTCAGCCAGCGTAATGGTGCCACCTTGTTTATGACTGTACTGGCCGCCTGGGGCATAGTGCTGTCCCGACTCTCGGGGCAGCAGGATGTTGTTATTGGTACCCCGGATGCCAATCGCAGGCAGTTAGATACCGAGCCCATGATGGGTTTCTTTGTCAGCACACTGGCGTTGCGACTGGATCTGTCCGGCGACATTGAGTGTCCGGCACTGTTACAGCAAGTTCGCGAGACATTGCTTCTGGCGCAGGAAAATGGCGACTTGCCGTTTGAACAAGTGGTTGAGCAGGTCAATCCGCCACGACAACGTGCTTATACGCCACTGTTTCAGGTGATGCTGACCTGGCTGGAGAATACTGCTCACGACATTTGCTTACCGGGACTGGATGCGGAACCCCTGGCACCGGGCTACGCGGCCGCTAAGTATGATTTGACACTGGATCTCACCGATCACGGACAGGAAGTTGCAGGGGCACTGTATTTCGCAACCGCCTTGTTCGATCGTGCTACGGCTGAACGTTATGTTGCGTATCTGCGTCAGGTATTGATCGCGATGGCAGAAGGTGTGTCAGAGCCGGTTAGCCGCATTAACCTTCTCCCGGATGCTGAACGTCAGTGGTTATTAGATGGCAATAATCAGTCTGACAATCAGATTACAGAGCAGTGTTGTCTCCACCATAGATTTGAAGCGATAGCAGCGAAAACACCGGATGCCATCGCTCTGGTGTCTGGTGATCAGCATCTGAGTTATCAGGCTCTGAACCAGCAGGCCAATCAGCTTGCTCATGAACTGATCGCGCGTGGTGTCGGGCCAGATACTCTGGTTGCGCTGTGTACGGAGCGGGGGATCGGCACTGTTGTTGCTATTCTCGCCATTCTCAAAGCAGGGGGTGCCTATGTGCCGTTAGATTCGGCTTATTCCGGCGAACGTCTGCAATACATTGTTCAGGATGCTGCGCCTGTATTATTACTGGCCGATGAAGCGGGTCGTTCTGCTCTCGGAGAACAAGCGATACCTCTGCTGTCGCTGGATAAGCCTTTGGCAGGGGATAGCCGTGATCCGCAGGTTGCGGGCTTATCACCGGCCAATCTGGCCTATGTCATCTACACCTCCGGCTCAACAGGCCAACCCAAGGGAGTGATGGTTGAGCACCGCCAGGTTGACCGTCTGTTTACTGCCACAGATGCCGATTTCGGTTTCAATGCTGAGGATGTCTGGTGTCTGTTCCACTCCTTTGCGTTTGATTTTTCTGTATGGGAGATCTGGGGAGCGCTGAGACACGGTGGCCGCTTAGTGATGGTGCCACAGGCAACAGCCCGTTCTGCAAAGGACTTTTACCGCCTTGTCTGCCAGAGTGGTGTCACTGTGCTGAACCAGACCCCGAGCGCGTTCAAAGCCTTTATTCAGGCGCAGGATGATACACCGCACCAGCTCAGATACATCATCTTTGGCGGTGAAATGCTCAACCCGGCCGATCTCGCGCCCTGGTACGACCGTCACAGTGCCGATGCGCCGCTGTTGTTGAATATGTACGGGATTACCGAAACAACGGTACATGTGACTTATCGTGCCATGTCACCGGCGGATATTCATGCCAGTGGCAGCCCGATTGGGCATCGTCTGTCTGATCTTCGTCTGTATCTGCTGGATCCGTACGGTCAGCCGGTGCCGTCCGGCGCGGTCGGTGAATTGTATGTGGGCGGTGACGGTGTCGCACGTGGTTATCTGAACCGGCCGGCGTTAAATGCAGAGCGTTTCCTTGACGATCCGTTTCATGACGGCGGGCGTTTGTACCGATCGGGTGATTTGGCCCGCTATCTGCCGAACGGTGAGCTGGAATATTTAGGGCGTAACGATCAGCAGGTCAAAATTCGTGGTTTCCGCATTGAATGCGGTGAAGTGGAAGCGGCACTGCTTGCCCATCCGAAGGTGACCAATGTGGCCGTCGATGCCTGGCAGGCTGCCGATGGTGATAAACGGCTGGTGGCCTGGGTTGTCGTTAAGGGGCAGACTGACAGGGAAACACTGGCCGGACAATGGCGTCAGTTCCTGTCAAAACGTCTGCCGGACTATATGGTACCTGCATCATTCGTCTGTCTGGACGAAATGCCGCTGACAACCAATGGCAAGCTGGATAAACGTGCTCTGCCGGCACCGGAAAAGCTGGCAGGGAACCGCGAAGTCTATGAGCCGCCGAAGGGTGAAAAAGAGGGCTTGCTGGCTGCCTTGTGGGCCTCTTTGCTGGGTGTGGAATCTGTGGGTCGCAATGATAATTTCTTCGACCTGGGCGGGCATTCTCTGCTGGCGGTACAACTGGCCAACCGGATTGAACAGGCTGGCTGGACACTGTCGCTGCCATCTCTGTTCTCAACGCCTGTACTGCATGCGCTGGCCGAACAGCTGCAGGGTGAGGGAGATATCCGGCAGCGTCCTGTTGCGCCTGTTTCAAGGCAAGAGCCAGTGCCCTTATCGTTTGCCCAGCAAAGGTTGTGGTTTCTGAGTCAGATCGAAGGCACCAGTGAGACCTATCATATCCCGGTAGCACTGACATTGACGGGGGCGCTTAATAAGGCCGCCTTCAGCCAGAGTCTGGATGCGCTGTATTCACGTCATGAAAGCCTGCGCAGTACTGTAGCAACGCAGGGAGATCAGCCCCAGGTGCGTTTCCTGCCTGAGCAGGCTATGCCCCAGTCATGGCATGATTTGCGGGCCGAACCGGAAGCGGACGCCCGGCGTCAGGCGCTGGCTCAGGCTCGTCGCGAGATGGCAGCACCGTTTGATTTGTCTGAGGGGCCACTGGTCCGCGCCCATGTCTGGCAGATCACGGACAATCACACTCTGTTTGTGTTGGTTTGCCATCACATAGTCTCCGATGGCTGGTCAACCAAAATCCTGCTGAAAGAGTTGGGTGAGCTATATCAGGCCTTTAGCCACAACCGGGAGAACCCCTTGCCGCCGCTCAGGCTGCAGTATGCTGACTATGCCCACTGGCAGCGAGAGTCTCTCAGTCAGGATAAGCTGGACAGGCAGGTACAGTTCTGGCGTGACTCGCTGGGCGATGCACCGACGCAACTGACGTTGCCGACGGACAAACCACGCCCTCCGGTTCAGTCTTTTGCCGGCGCAGAGGTGCCGCTTGAAATTGATGAGGCGCTGACCCAGTCATTGCGCCATCTCAGCAAACAACACGGAACCTCGCTCTTTATGACAGTACTGGCGGCCTGGGGGATCGTGTTGTCGCGGCTGTCGGGACAGCAGCAGGTTGTGATAGGCATGCCCGATGCCAACCGCGGACGGCTGGAGGTAGAGCCTGTTGTCGGTTTCTTTGTCAGTACCCTGGCTCTGCATATCGACCTGCGTGACGCTCCCTCTCTGGATACCTTGCTGACAAGGGTCAGACAGGCCGTGCTTGCAGCACGTGAAAACAGTGACTTACCTTTTGAGCAGGTGGTGGAGGCGCTCAATCCGCCTCGTCAGCTCGACAGAACACCGCTGTTTCAGGTGATGCTGTCCTGGCAGGATGGCACGGTTCGCGACATCACGCTGCCAGGGCTGGAGGTGGCCGAGGCCGGACTCGGATACGATATTGCTAAATTTGATTTAACCCTGGCACTGGAAGAGAGCGGTGAGCAGATCACCGGTATGCTGAATTTTGCCACTGCATTGTTTGAGGCCGGGACAGTGCGTCGCTTTGGTGATTATCTGCTGGCGGTGCTGACAACGATGGCGGCCGATGTCAGTCAGCCGGTGTCGCAGGTTGATATCTTGTCTGACAGAGAACGCAAGCTGTTGCTTCATGGTCTGAATCAGACTGAGCGTGTCTATCCCGGTTTCGACAGTGTGCATCAATTGATTGAAGAGCAGGCCAGCCGCTCTCCTCAGGCCGTTGCCCTGGTATGCGGTGATGAAGTTCTGAGCTACGGCCAGCTGGACAACCGGGCAAACCGATTGGCTCATGGATTGATTGCCCGTGGTGTCGGCACCGAAACAAGAGTGGCAGTTTGCGCTGCCCGCAAGCCGGACATGATTGTTGCGCTGCTGGCCGTGTTAAAGGCGGGAGGAGCGTATGTGCCGCTGGATCCGGATTATCCGGCTGAACGGCTTCACTATATTCTGACAGACAGCGCCCCGGTGCTTTTGCTGGCCGACTCGGCTGGCCGTAAGTCACTGGGTGATGTGCAGGTTCCTGTTCTGGCTTTGGATGAGCCGCTGGCAACACCTTTGTCTGTTGGTGCGCCAGAGACGATGGTTCGTCCTGAGCATCTGGCCTATGTGGTGTATACCTCAGGTTCTACCGGTCATCCTAAAGGGGTGATGGTTGAACATGCTCAGCTGATGAATCTGATTGGCTGGCATGCTGAAGCAACCGGGTTGCAGGCTCGGGAGAAGAGCACTTGTATGGCGGGACTGGGTTTTGATGCCTGTGTCTGGGAGATCTGGCCTGCTTTGTCGCTGGGCGGAACGCTGCTGCTGCCGCCGTTACAGGTAAAAGGCGACAGTGATGCCTTGCTGCACTGGTGGCAAAACAGTGGCGCGCAGGTGTCCTTTATGGTGACACCACTTGCTGAAGCTGCTCTGGCAGGCGGCACTGTGCCGCAGTCGCTACGTCAGTTGCTGATAATGGCGGGGCAGGCCCGTCATACCGGCTTTACAGGCTTCCAAATGGACGATGTA
>NZ_JASJOJ010000048.1:0-34342 GCF_038519165.1 Photobacterium sp. SP02 | reverse complement strand
CGATATTGCCGTAACCGGTAATCGCAAAGGTCTGGTTGCTGATTGGCGGAGACAGTGTCCGCCGCTGGCCGCTGAATGTCCCGCCGGGACTCACAGTCGTTAATAACTACGGGCCGACCGAGACGACTGTGGTGGCAACATCGATGCCACTGGATCTCAATGCCCCGGCTCCCTCGATTGGCCGTCCGGTGAGTAATACCCGCGTCTATCTGCTGGATGACTACGGGAATCCTGTACCCAAGGGAGCTGTTGGCGAGTTGTATATCGGTGGGGTGCAGGTGGCCCGTGGTTATCTCAATCAGCCAGCGTTAACGGCGGAGCGTTTCCTTGACGATCCTTTCCATCCGCCGGGACGTATGTACCGCACCGGCGATCTGGCCCGTTATCTTGCTGACGGCAGTCTGGAATTTCTTGGACGTAATGATCATCAGGTGAAAATCCGTGGTTTCCGTATTGAGCTGGGCGAGATCGAAACTCAGCTCGGTGCTTATCCTGCGTTAAAAGATGCGGTTGTTGATGCGCCGGCAGGTACCAGCGGCGATAAACGCTTGATAGCCTGGGTTGTTCCTGAAGTGGCGGTTGAGACAGACAATGATAGATCTGCGCTGACTGAACAATTACGCCTGTTCCTGAGCGCGCGTCTGCCTGAACACATGATCCCATCCGCTTTTGTATATATGACAGCGCTGCCGGTGTCTCCTAACGGCAAACTGGATCGCCGAGCGCTGCCTTTGCCGGGAGCTGAGGCTGGCCGTGCTTATGCGGCGCCACAAGGTGAAACGGAAATCTTGCTTGCTAAAATCTGGGCAACAATACTGGAACGTGAATACATTGGCCGGAATGACAATTTCTTCGAACTGGGTGGTCATTCTCTGCTTGTGGTGAAACTGATGGCTGAACTCCGTCGCTATGGGCTTGCCGCAGATGTCAAAACCCTGTTTTCTGCCCCCACGCTGGCCTCACTGGCTTCAGTATTGGGTTCACAGCAGGAAATCCGGATTCCGGAGAACCGGATCACTGTCGGTACCACAAGCATTATCCCTGAGTTAGTCCCACTGGCAGATCTGAATCAGCAGGACATTGATCAGGTAGTGGCGACGGTGCCGGGCGGTGTGGGCAATGTGCAGGATATCTATGGCTTGTCGCCATTGCAGGAAGGGATTTACTTCCACCATTTACTGAATGAACAGGGTGATACCTACCTGCTGTCCGCTTTACTGCGCTTTGACAGTCGCCAGCGGCTCGACAATTGGTTGTCGGCTATGCAGCAAGTGGTTGATCGTCATGATATTTTGCGTTCCGCCTTTATCAGCCATGGCTTGTCTGAATCTGTGCAGGTGGTCTGGCGCCATGCTACCTTACCTGTTAGTGAGGTCGCGCTGAATCCGGCCGACGGGCCAGTGGCCGAGCAGTTGCTGGCTCGCTTTGACTCCCGTTGCTCCCGTCTGGATCTGACGAAGGCGCCACTGCTGAATATGGTGGTAAGTCAGGACGAAACCGGTCGCTGGTTAATGCTGCAGCAATGGCACCATCTGATTGGCGATCATTCAACGTCAGCACTGATTGAAAGTGAGATTGCCACTATTCTGGCTGGCAGAGCCAGCGAACTGGCGGCCGCGCCACCATACCGAAACGTGATTGCACAAAGTCGGCTGGGTATCAGCCAGACACAGCATGAGGTGTTTTTCCGCCAGATGCTGGCAGATATCGACGAACCTGTGCTGCCATTCGGGCTGAGCGATGTTCGTGGAGACGGCGCACGTGTTGTGACTTCTCACTTGTCTGTTCCCGGCGATCTCAATCGTGCTTTGCGAGAGCAGGCACGCAAGCTGGGGGTCAGTCTGGCCAGTCTCTGTCATCTGGCCTGGGCACAGGTGCTCTCTCGCGTTACGGGTCGGGATACTGTGGTATTCGGCACTGTATTGCTTGGCCGGATGCAGGCCGGTGAAGGTGCAGAGCAGGCGATGGGACTGTTCATCAATACGCTGCCGCTTCGCCTGGACATTAATGATAAGGATGTAGTGAGTGCGGTGCAGCAGGCACACCAGAATGTAAGTGGTTTGCTTGAGCACGAGCATGCGCCTCTGGCACTGGCTCAGCGCTGCAGTGGTCTGCCGGCAGGAACGCCATTGTTCAGCGCGTTACTGAACTACCGCCATAACCAGGGTGACGAGTTAATTTTACCGCCAGGTATTGAGCTGCTCAGTGCTGAAGAACGAACCAATTATCCCTTTGTTATGTCAGTTGAAGATGGCGGCGATTCACTCGGCCTGACGGCGCAAATCTGTCAGCCGGTTGAGGCAGTCAGGGTTTGCGAATATATGTTGCAGGCGCTGATTTCATTGTCTCATGCTCTGGATACAACGCCTGATTTGCCTGTCAATACGCTGGACATAGTCACCGATGCTGAGTATCGCTTGCAGCTGGAAACCTGGAATCAGACGACCACGGCTTATCCGGCAGACTGCTGTGTGCATACTGTGTTTGAACAGCAGGTACGCGCTAATCCTGATGCGATTGCCGTTACTGATGGTCTGCGATCTGTCAGTTATGCCGAGTTGAATATACAGGCTAACCAACTGTCCTATGTCCTGATTGAACGGGGTCTCCAAGCCGGTGATCCTGTGGCAGTCAGGCTGGGGCGCAGCCTGGATCTGGTTGTGGCGCAGTTGGCTGTACTCAAAGCCGGCGCGGTATACGTGCCTATTGATCCCAAGCTACCGGAATCCCGGCAGGCATGGATCATCCGTGATTGCGGTGCGTGTATCGTCATTACAGAACAGCCGGGTGATGATGCATTGTCTTATGTCTTAGCCGATGAGCGCAGCCAGCGCACTGACAATCCTGAACGGCCGCGGTCAAGTACAGCAACGGCATATATCATGTATACCTCAGGGTCGACCGGACAGCCTAAAGGTGTGATGACACCGCATCAGGGTATCAGCCGGCTTGTGATCAACAACGGTTATGCGGACTTCAACGAGACAGACATTGTCGCGTTTGCAGCGAATCCGGCCTTTGATGCGTCAACGATGGAAGTGTGGTCAGCCTTGCTCAATGGCGGTCAGCTGGTGGTCATCTCCCCGCAAACCGTCCTGGATGCCAAAGCCTTTGCTGAGGTATTGCAAAGGCAGCAGATCACGGCCTTATTCCTGACAACCGCTTTGTTTAATCAATATGTTCATACCCTTGGCAGCACTTTGTCTCAGCTCAGGTATTTGATTTGCGGCGGCGAGAAGGAAGATCCGGCTGCTTTCGCGAAGCTGCTGCAATACCAGGGGCCGGTGAAACTGATTCACGCCTACGGGCCAACCGAAACAACGACCTTTGCTACCACGGCGCATATAGAGCATTTTGATGGCCATGATCGTTTACCTATAGGTAAGCCGATAGGTAACACGCGTGCTTATGTACTGGATGCGCGGGGGCGGGTTGTTCCTCGTGGCGCTGTGGGTGAGCTTTACATAGGTGGTGTCGGCGTGGCTCTGGGGTATCTGAATCGTCCGGAAATGAGTGCCGAGCGATTCCTGCCCGATCCGTTCAATGCGGGAGCTAACATGTACCGGACCGGTGATCTGGTGCGTTATCTGCCGGATGGTAGTCTGGAATATCAGGGGCGCAACGACCGGCAGGTGAAAATTCGCGGCTTCCGGATCGAGATGGGTGAAATCGAGCAATATCTGCGAGCACATGCTGCGGTTCGTGATGTGGTGGTCGATGTAAATTATCTTGGTGATGGTCAGCATCTGGTTGCCTGGCTGACACTCAATGACGGTGCATCAGCCCCGGAAACACCGGCACTGCGCAAGTATCTGGCGGAATCTTTACCGGCTTATATGCTGCCCGTGGCTTACATCTGGCTCGAGCACCTGCCGCTGACACCGAATGGTAAGGTGGACAGACGTGCGTTACCTGCACCGCAAGGCCAGATTGTTGCGGACGCAGATTATGCGCCGCCTCAGGGAGACACTGAAGTCATGCTGGCTCAACTGTGGCAAGATTTGCTGGGAATAGAGCAGGTGAGCCGTTACGATCATTTCTTTGAGTTGGGAGGCCACTCTCTGCTGGCGGTGCGTCAGGTAAGCATGGCACAGCCACTTGGCCTGAGTTTTCCGGTACAGGCCATATTCGATCATCCGGTACTGGCCGACTTGGCTGAGCAGCTCGATAACCAGTTCGGCGAGCGACGTCCGTTAAGCGCGTTACCGGCTCGCCGCAGTGGCATACGTTCACCCTTGTTCTTTCTGCCGACAGGCTTTGGCGATCATTCTTACGTGTATGAGATAGCGAAAGTCATTAACCCGGATCATCCTGTCTATGCCGTACCCTGGCCGGATAGCGCTCAGCCGTTGCCTGACACCATGGACGGCATGGCAGCAGCCAGCATAGCGCTGATTCGTAAAATACAGCCGCGAGGGCCGTACCATCTGTTCGGGTATTCGTCTGGCGGTATTCTTGCTTACCAGATTGCACTGCAATTGCAAAGGGAAGGGGAAGAAGTGGCCCTGCTGGGACTGTTTGATACCATGCGGCCACAACAGGCGATGAGTAGCGTAACAGCCCTTTTCCTGAGCTGGCTTGAAGTGGAACATGCCGAGCTTGATCTGGTCTTGCTGGCACAACTTCGTGAGATGCCGCTACAGGCTGTGCTCAGGACGTTGAAAGAAAGGGGGATCAGTACACAGATGGACGATCATCAGGCAGAGCTGTTGTTGTGGAACCAGCGTTATCACTATGCGACTTTGGTTGGCGCAACAACTCTCTCGCCATCGGAACTGACAGTGCATTTATTCAAAGCCAAAGAAGACATGCCTCCCATGCGCAGTGACGATCTGATTCGGTATTGGGAAACTATCAAACCTCAGGGCTTTAACCGCACGGATAACTCGGCACTGGGATGGGAACACCATTTGCCGGCACATTCGCTGATTGTGAAAAAAGTGGATGGCGATCATGTCACTATGATGGCGGATGCCGAGAACCGCCGTCGGTTAGGGGAATGTATTGATGCGTTGTTGCAGGAAATATCGGCTGATACTTTAGTGAACAGCTCGATGGAGACAGAACATCCGCGGTAACTGAATCACTCAGGAAAGACTCAAAATCCGGTGCTCTGACAGGCACCGGATTTTTTAACTTTTTTCTTGTTTAACTATGCTGTTTTTTAACTATTTTTTTAAACTATGTTGTGCACCATGCAGTTACTGCTCCAGCAGCTTGGTGGCTTCTTTGCGTGTTCCGCCGACCGGCCGGTTAACCGAGATAGAGCGGCCTTTTTTCATGCCTTTCTCGTAATCATCTGTCATCGCCTTCATGGCTTCCTGTAATTGTTTTTTGAAGGTTTCACGATCCAGGTTTTCAAATTCACGGTCGATGAAATTACTCATGCGTTTGTCATGGTCATCGTCCGTGTTCAGCATCGGCAGCTTTTCCAGCGCGCCTTCTATCCAGCCTGCAAGGAAAGAGGAAACACGGCGGGTGACTTCGGTTGTACTGGCTCCGGTGCCGGCAAAGCTGTTGCGGAACTGGCCGGTTTGCTGGTTCATTTCGCGGTACACGACATCAAAGGCAAAAGCGGCGAAAATTGCACGCTCGGCTACGCCAATAAACTCAGCCTGTTTGAGTCCTTTGTAATTGGTCAGCACACATTCGACACCAAAGCGGCGGTTGATCCCACGAATGATTTTCAAAATGTGTGCACTGATGTCTGACGGTAACAGGGTGGCTGATTTTGTTTTGCCCATTTGGATGAATTCAATGTCATCTTGCTCCAGGCCGTACTTGAGCATCAGGCGATGAGCCATTTTGATGGCTTGCGCTGCTTCATTGACGTTGGCCGAGTTACCTAACTCAAGGCATTTGGCTATTTTTTTCAGTGCCTTTCGCTTTTGTTCAGACATCCACACCACTCACATTCAAAAAACGGTCACGTATTTTAGCGTGTTCGCCATCAGGAAGGCAAAGTTCTCTGCTGGTATTCTTTTGCCATGAGCGGGAAATGAAGCGCTTGCCTTGTACTGATTGTGGTTGAACCGCATAATGAGCCGCACTTTTTGCAAATCAAACCGAGCTAAGTAATGACGATTGTCCAGTCTATTGATGTGCCATTTGAATTTCGCCATACCTGCTGGTTTTGCGGTGAGCCTTACTATGAATGCCATGTGTTCCGTCCCGAGCCTAACTACGATAATGATCCGCCGGTCAAAGTACCTTGCTGCGAAGAATGCTATGGCTTTTGTTCCCGCACCAAAGCAAGCGGGCTGGATATACTGCGTGACAGAGTGAAAGGACGTCTGCACCAGCAGTATCAGAAGCATTTACAGATAGGTGCACAATGGAGCAGAGAAGAGCTGGAAGACTCTGAACTGGAAGGCAAGGCATTTGAAGGCTTTAAACACAGCGCCTGGATGATGTTTGAAATTGCACGGGACAGAGTCAATTATCCGGGCTGGCCGCTGGCGATTGATGGCCAGCCGGTGGGCCAGCTAAGCAGTGCTTTTCAGGTTGAATATAACGGTATTGTTTACCCCAATATTTCACAGGCGGTTGAGCAACTGGCCAAAAGTTACGTGATTCCGCAGGAATACCTCGAACAAACCTTAGAGTTGGTGGGACGCCACCAGTTAGGGTTTGCCGTCCGCTTTTGTAAAACCACCCATGGTTATTCAGAAACTCAGCGTGCTGTCAGTCTGGCCAGTT
This sequence comes from Photobacterium sp. SP02, assembly GCF_038519165.1. Taxonomy (NCBI): domain Bacteria; kingdom Pseudomonadati; phylum Pseudomonadota; class Gammaproteobacteria; order Vibrionales; family Vibrionaceae; genus Photobacterium; species Photobacterium sp. SP02. The sequence continues at coordinate 27,643 of NZ_JASJOJ010000048.1, read as the reverse complement.
TGCGAGAAAGACTGCAGGAAGAGGCTGAATCTGAACAGACCGTTTCGCTCAGTCAGGGTATTGAGGTTGGCATCAAGTATATTGAACCCCAGATACTTTTCCGCACCGAAGTTTCTCCGTATGCGGTGCAATGGGCTTTGCAAAACGGTGTGACAACCTTGGCGCAGCTGGCCGAACTGGAAGATGCTTTTCTGGCGCATTTCAGTCAGGATTCAGAACTGACCGCTTTTCGTTATTTCACAGGCTTGCAGGTTTATCTGGAGAAGAGAGAAGAGGATACCCACTGGGCGCTCACTCAGGATCCCAACAGGCAATGGTTCGCTAAGTTGCTAAAGAAATAAGCGCTAAGAAAAAGCTCAGCTAGTGAAAGAAATAAGGCCAGAATACCTGGCCTTAATCTGCACTTTTATTGAGTCTGGGCCTGGTTATGGCTGGCCCAGATGACTGTATTGCCTTCTTCATCAAACGCGACGACGTCATACGGCATTTTCTGGTCGTTATACTCCATGCCCGGTGAGCCCATCGGCATACCTGCCACGGCAAGGCCTTTCAGGTTGGCGGGCTTTTCCTTCAGAAATCGTTGCACATCTTGCGCAGGCACATGGCCTTCAAAGACGTATCCCTGAATAATAGCGGTATGACAGGATGCGTACTCAGGTTGTATCCCATTGGCTTGTTTGATTGGATGGAGATTATTTGCCATGTTCATTTCAATCTCAAAACCATGACTGTTCATGTGTTTTACCCAATCCTTGCAACAACCGCAGGACGGAGACTGGTAATTTTTTCCCTTGATCGTATCGGCAGCCATCGAGGGGAAAGCCGCCAGCAACAGTGCGGCAGTCAGGAGATATTGTGATTTTTTCATCATTTAACCTTTTATTCATCTGTGATGCTGGGCATACAGGCTCAGCAGTTTTTAATCGAGCCGCGCCAATCGAAAAGCAGCACTCATCGAAAGCGTTACCCTGGCTGGACATAAGATAATCTTGCGTTACAGATGAATAGGAGGCCGTAACAGCGTTGAAACCGGCTCGTCCCAGTACCCTGATAAATAGGGATGGTCACTTTGGCTCGAAGCCATTACAACGGGAGCCGCTAAAGTAGCGGGAAGGATCAATGTGGTATGACAGGGAGACTGGCAATGTGGTAAACACCCCGAATGCTGAATATCGTCCTGGCAGGCGCTGTGGGTTGTTTTGTTTGCATGCGAGGTCATTGTATCGGCACAACAGCCTGTATTTGCCATGACCGGCGGACACCCGTCTGACAAGTCTGTCGGGAACAACGCTGCACTGGCGTTATTGATCGGCAGCAACAGCAGGCACAAGATAACAATGATTATCCTGTTCGTTGAACAATGCGGCTGGTGAAGCAACTGAGTCAACATGCTGTTAGCGAGTGTCTTCCTTAATGATCAATGTTGTAGATTATAACCCCGGTACAAATTGGATTCATAACCAAAATCAAGAAACGGTAAGTTTTCTAACTTGCTGAAAGATAGGGAACTGCCTTGTGTCCAGATTCTATGCGGGTTTGCGAGGGTCGCATTTGGAACAAGCCTAACGTTTTTCTGACATTTCCTGACAGGGTTTAGGCTTTAATTGCGGTGAATTGACATTTTTTTGCGCTAGGAACAGGTATGCAATACACAGAAGAAGACAGAAAAGTACTCTATGAAACATGGATGAGCTATAAGGCAAAAATGCGGGTGACTCAGATTGAAATGGCCAAGAAGCTTGGGGTAAGCCAGCTGTTTTTCTCTGACATTCTGCGTGGTAACTTACCGCTTGAACATCGTTTTGTCAGTCAGTTCTGTCAGTATATGGGTGTTGATCCTGTACTTACCATTCCTTCCCTGAGGGAGCAGATTGGCAGCAGTCTGCCGAACACAGTCACATTAACAAATACGTATATAGTTGATGGCAATATCAAAAATGTGCGATATAGTGGCAATCAAATCGTTGTTGAATATGAGCACAGCGTGACAACGCACTGATCAGTTCACGTGTTGTTTGCAAATCAACAAATCAGGCCCTTGTCACAGACGAGGGCTTTTTTGTATCGGCTATTTGGGCTTTAACAAGGAGAAATGATGAAGATTGGCGTTATTGGCTTAGGGGACATAGCTCGCAAAGCGTATTTGCCCGTGCTCACTCAATGGCCGGATCTTGAGCTGGTATTCTGTACCCGCAATGCAGACACACTGCAGCAACTTGCCCGAACACACAGAATTCAGGATGCGGTGACGGATTATCGCGGGCTGGTGGCGCAGGGCGTAGACGGTGTCATGATCCACAGCGCGACCTCTTCCCATTTTGATATTGCGCGCTTTTTTCTCAATCAAGGCATCGCCGTTTTCGTTGATAAGCCTCTTACCGATAATTACCAGCAGTGTGAAACGCTTTATGAATTGGCCGAAGAAAAACAATGCCCATTGTTCCTTGGTTTTAATCGCCGATATTTACCGCTGATAAAGCCTTATCTGAGTGACGCATCAGTGACTGAGAGTAAGAAACTACTGGGTTTGAAATGGCAGAAACACCGACTGAATCTGCCCGGTGATACCCGAACCTTTGTATTTGATGATTTTATCCATGCGCTGGACAGCGTGAATCTTTCCGGTCAGGTGAGTGACAATGACCTGCATATTGTGACTCAGTCTCACCAGGGAAAGCTGGCGCGACTGGACGTTGAGTGGCAGCTTGATCAAGCCATTTTTCAGGCGTCAATGAACCGGCTCAATGGCGTAACTGCAGAACAGGTGACGATCAATTATGAGAACCTGACCTGTCATTTTGATTCTCTGGCAACGGGTAAGCAATGGAATGAGGGTCGTGAACAGACGCTGGCGCTGCCAGACTGGACCCCCATGCTCGATAGTAAAGGCTTTACCGCCATGATTGCTCACTGGCTGGATGTGGTGGCGAGCGGAAAAATGGAAACCTCTCTGGTGACGCGAAACCTGAATACACACTATCTCGCTGAAGCCATTTGCCAACAAGTCAAACCATAGCTTCAGATACCCTTGAATATAACCAGATCTGACGGGTCTGGTTATGAGAAATTAATTCGAGTTCAAACTTTTTTCAGAATGCAAGGAAATTCAATGCAGGGATTTTTGACTGTTCGTTAATTCACCACTTGCGCCTCTTTGGCTGTTTTTTGTGGTTAATTTGAGCAATTGCGTTAGATTTACTGTTTCCAAGCTGGTAATGTGCGTCCCCTCACACAACTGGTGAGAATTTTATGCAAACCTACGAACGAAATAGTGCTGATAAAATGGTTTCAGCTCTAACCATTGGTTTCCTCAGTCTGTTCCTGATTGCTGCGCTGGTAGACCTGTCATGGGTATCCTCTTCCATCCAATCCCTTTTTGCGCTTTCAACCGCTAACTTCGGTTACTTTTGGCAATGGCTGATGGTACTGAATTTTATCCTTGCACTGTGTCTGGCGCTGTCGCCCCTGGGCAAAATAAAGCTCGGTAATACCAAGCGACCTGAAATCGGTCAGTTTCGCTGGACAGCCATGATCATGTGTACTCTGCTTGCTGGTGGCGGTGTATTCTGGTCTGCCGCTGAGCCTATTTACCACTTTGTTACCACGCCGCCAGCCTTTGATGGCCTGGCGGCGCGTCAGCCAGAAACGGTTGCGCCTGCGCTGAGCCAAAGCTTTTTACACTGGGGATTTCTGGCCTGGGCGGTGCTGGGTACCCTGGCAACAATCGTGCTGATGTATGCGCATCATCAGAAAGGGATCAAGCTCAGACCGAGAGCTTTGCTGTATCCGCTGGTGGGTGACCGACTGGAAAATCACTGGCTGGGTTCGGTAATTGATGCAAGCTCAATCCTTGCCGTCGCCGCGGGCACAATCGGTCCGATAGGCTTTTTAGCCTCACAACTGGGTTACAGCCTGCATGTTGTCGCCGGACTCGATAACTCGGTACTGACTCAGATCGGTTTACTGGCGGTCGTGGTCACGATTTATTCTTTATCTGCAGCGACAGGAATGGATAAGGGGCTGCAGTGGCTGAGTCGCTTTAATGTGATAGTCGCCGTATTGCTGCTGGTAGTGATGTTGCTGCTGGGGCCAACCGGTTTCATCTTTGAAAAGTTTGCCGAGGCGATGACTGTTTATATCCAGCACTTTCCTGCGATGAGCCTGACAAACGCTTCTCCGGATTGGAACGCCTGGTGGACATGGTTTTTCTGGGGGTGGTTCATCGGCTTCGCGCCTATGATGGCAATCTTCATTGCCCGCATCACGGTTGGCCGCAGTATTCGGGAGCTGGTTATGACAGTGGCTATTGGTGCGCCTCTGGTGACCCACTTCTGGTTTACTGTGCTGGGCGGATCAGGCATTTATTTTGAACTGACTCAACCTGGTGTTATTTCAGAACCCTTAAGTGAAGGGGGCTTGCCTGCAGTGCTGTTGGCAACCTTGTCTCAGCTGCCTTTCAGCGAATGGCTCATTCCGGCTTTTCTGGTGCTGACGACAACTTTTGTTGTTACAACCGGGGATTCTATGGCTTATGCCATTGCTATGGTGACCTCAGGTAAGAATGAACCGGCCAGAGGGCATCGTTTGTTCTGGGCGATCGCAATGGGGGCCGTGGCCGCAGTATTACTGCTGGCCGGTGATGGGGGATTGAATGCCCTGCAATCTTTTATTGTGATTACGGCCGTACCCGTTTCATTGCTGATGGTCTTCACATTGCTGACCGGTCCGCTGGCCGCCATCAGGCTACACCGCGAAACCGATGTTGCCTCACCTGAAAGTTCGCTGATCACTGAACAGTAAGGCTGTTTCACCCTGATAAAACGCCCTCATTATAGAGGGCGTTGTTGTTTTAGCCGTGAGTTACTCCCGGTTTTTATGCTTGCGGTTAGTGCTTTGTATCGTACGATACATGCGGCCCAGCTGTTTCGACTTGGCACGTTTCTCTGCAATGCTGGCAGTATTGAAGGTCACTTCGCGGTTCAGCTTGAGATAATTGCGTAACCTGCGCTCTTCAAGCGCGCCGGATTCAATGGCTGCCAGCACGGCGCAGCCAGGCTCATACTGGTGAGCACAGTCGCCAAACCGGCATTGTTCTGCCAGCGTTTCGATATCCGCGAAGGTGGTTGCCAGCCCTTCACTGCAGTCGGCCAGCTGGAGTTCACGCATACCTGGTGTGTCGAGCAGAAGACCACCGCCTTGCATCAGGTGCAGAGATCTTGCGGTCGTGGTATGTCTGCCTTTACTGTCATCCTCTCTGATACTGGCTGTTTGCTGTGCTTCAGTGGCAAGCAGGGTATTGACCAGAGTGGATTTTCCCGCACCCGATGAGCCCAGGAAAGCAACCGTTTTTCCTGTTCTGCACCAAGGCGCCAGTTTGGCGACACTGTCACTGTCTAATCCATTGACGTACTCAACCAACAACATGTTATCGATGTGACGTACTTGTTCGACGAAAAGGGTGGGATCGTCAACACAATCGGCCTTAGACAGAACAATAACCGGCTCAACACCAGACTGGTGCGCAAGCGCCAGATAGCGCTCTATACGACTGAGATTAAAATCCTGGTTCAGTGAGCAGACGATAAAAACGGTATCGACATTGCTGGCGATGAGTTGTTCTTCGATTTTGCTACCTGCGGCTTTTCGCCAGAAACGGGAAAAGCGCTCCAGCAGACGGACAAAATGGTTTTCGCCAGACAGTAATACCCAGTCTCCGACAGCGAGTTCAGGCATATTAGGCAGTACAGGTATCGACAAGTGGCCGTGCTCTGAGAAAACGTCCAGTCGGTTTCTGTGTAAGGCACATATCCGGGCTGGTTTCACCTGATCCCATTCGTCGAGAGACAGCTGCTGTTGAAAATAAGGTTTCCAACCAAGTTCTTGCAAAGAATATGTTGGTGTAGAAATCGTTGTTGTCATGATGTGTTTACCCCTGACGCAGCACAGGCGTCATTATCTGAAACGGTAAAATTCAGGGGCAATATGTCCCCGGTTATTCAGAACCGGGCAATAGAAGAGGGAAGGGCAGAAGCGGGGGAGTGTGTCCTGTTATCTCTTTCGCTTACTGGCTCTTTGCCTGTTTCTGTGCCCAGTGAGTCGTTAATACAATCATCTTGTGTCCTCCAAAGTCATAAATGGGTGTTAAGTGCATGAAATGTAGCAGGCGGAGTAAAATGTGTCTAGAAGCGGTTTAAGGTTTCCAGACACATTTGCCAGATTATGCAGCCTGATAAGCTTCTTTTCTGGCGTTAAAGCGGGCGACCAGATCATCAATGTCGTTCTGGCAGTATGGCTTAAGGCCACTCATCAGCATACGTTTGCGGCCTTCACCTACCACTTCACCGTGCTCTGTAAAGCTGAATGCCAGTGTTACGCTGCCACGCTTACCGTCAGATTCGAGAATGGAATCAGTCAGCTCAACGGTTGGCGCTTCAAGGTCCAGCCGGCTGAATTCCAGCTCCATGCTTTCATAGATAACCAGTGGGCGGGCAGGGTTGATCATTACCTGCTTGGATTCCATCAAAGGCACCATGATGTGCGGGAAATTCTTTCCGGAAAATTGCACATAATTCTTGGTCACTGTTTCGATAAGGCTGGCATTGTGAGTGATTTCACCTTCGCGAAGGACGTGAAGGTATTCTTTGCCTTTTTCATCGACGAGTGACAAATCGTTGGATGATTTTGTGTTGATAGCCAGGGCAACGCCATCGGTGATCATACCTGCAAATTCCACACGCATTTTCTGGCTCAATCCTGTTTTTGCCAGCATGACAGAAAAGAGGAGATCACCCGGAACGCAAAAGCGTTTGTTATCGGCATCGTGGATTGGGTTGAAATCGCCAGCGACTTTTTTGGCAAAATGGCTGGCTTGTTCGCGGGTAAATGTATAAGCACCATTATGCTCGGCGAAGTAAGAATCTAAAAACATTGAGTTGGAACTACCTTAGATCATCGTAATCCTGATAGTTTACCTGATATCAACAGAGTAAATGGTCTAGCCAGCTGAAAATGTGGCAGAACACTGATTTGATTCAGAGGCGAAAACAAAAGTGATGCAACAAATCACATACTAGGGTATTATCCGAGACCTTTGAGCTGTAAACAGCTCTGCTGAATCACCCATCTGTGCGTGTAGAAGAGCCAGATATTATAAGCGGTAGGGAAACTGCATGCTAATGGGTACTCTGTCAGTATTGCTGGCTGAGTACCCAAATTTTATTTCGTGTGGTTGATGCCAGTTGCTGTCTGCGGCTATCAATGCATTCGAGCCCGAACGCCAGCTTTGTGCTCAGGCAGTCGACGTTCAGTTGGTTGCGTCAGTGAGTAGAGTTTAAAAGATCATCAACAGCAGTCCTGCTGCTAAAATAAAACCGGCCACACTTGCTGTCCGACCGATTAGGCCAAAGGCGCTTGGTACAATCATTTCGTTATGATGCATGGATACTCCCTCCAGGTGACTTCTCGCTATTGTTATGGTCCTTTCGTTATTGCTGGAAAGGCACTTTCTTTATTTTCAGTATAGTTCGTTTTAACAATTAGGCTGAGAATTGCAGTATAAGTCGAAAAAAATTCACATAAAAAAATGATGATCAGAATTTCATACTATGACGAATTATGTGTCTATACTCATAAAAAATAAGATAAAAATATTTATTTGTGGTGAATTAATGACAATCGTATTTTTAGTTGTGGGTGCAATGATTCAGGCTGTTGCTATTTATGTTGCGTTTTTTACGCAATTACCAGGGCATTTGTATATAGCAACTATCCTGATGGTGTTGGCACTGACAAGCCTGATGGCGATTCGTAGCCTTATTGCTCCGGCTTGTTTACTCGCCGGGGTGATTGTCGGCCTGGCACTGTCGCATAATCAGTCAGACGTAAAGTTGTTAATCAATATGGGTGAAGTGATGAAATTAGCCATGCAGCCTGATTGGGAAATTAATCAAGCCTGGCAGTTTGTGAATGGCAGGGCTCCGGAATAAATGTTATTTGACTGGAATAAGCAAAAGCTGACCAGCATGTATTTTATTATTCACTAGCTGATTAGCTTGCTTTATATCACTGACCGATGTGTTGTTTAACGTGGCCAGTTTATATAAGGAATCGCCAGGTTCAATATGTCGGACGCTGTATTTGTTTTTGACATAGTGTAATGTTTCAGGCTGCTGATAAAAGTGATTGAGCTGTTTTTTAGGTATGAGTAACTGACTCTGTTCCTGTCTTAATGTTAGCCCGGAGGAGTATCCCGGGTTAAGCAGATACAGTGCTTTTCCGGTCAGACCTGCATCATTGGCAATCTGAGCAAGGGGCACTTGCTGTGTTACCGTCACTGACGTCAATACAGGGCTGTTGGGTATGTATACCAAAGGAAGAGAGCTATGGCTTTCTTCTTTGATTATCTGGCTTAATGCCAGCAGTTTAGGGACATAGTGCTCTGTTTCCCGTGGTAATGCTAACGACCAGAAATCGGTTGGTTTACCCAGCGCTTTGTTGGCTTTGATTGCCTTGCGAACTCTGCTTTCACCGGAATTATAAGCGGCAATGGCATGCAGCCAGTTACCATTGAATTTATGATGAAGATATTCCAGTAAATCAAGTGCAGCCTGAGTCGATGCAATAATATCGAGCCTGCCGTCATATCCTGGCCGAAATTGCAGTCCGAATGATTTACCTGTTGGTTTCGTGATTTGCCACAGCCCAGCTGCACCTTGGTTTGAATAGGCATAGGGGTCAAATGCACTTTCGATGAAAGGCAATAAAACAAGTTCGATAGGCAGATCACGAGATTGAGCGTTTTGGTAGATGTAATAAAGAAAGGGTTGAGCACGCTTTGATACTGTTTTGATATGTAATGGACGGCTCAGGTACCACTGTTTATAGTTCCGCACTCTTGCGTTATTTGGTACCGGAAGAACGCTTTCTTTTGCGAGAATTTGCCAGAGACTCTCTTCTTTGATCATTGATAACTCAGTTAAGGGTGGGGGCGAATAATCAGAAGGTAAGCCTGTTGCCAGATAGCGACCATCAATGACATCTTCCGGAATAGGGCATCGCTGACTTTTACTCGCAACCAGCAGCAATGCTTTTTGGAAGGCTTCATTGTGCGTATCATTGGTAACAGACATGGAGCCACAGCCTGTCAGTAACTGGAATGATAAAACCAACAACGGGTAAGCGTTTCTCATAATCGGCCTGCTAACCTTAGTCTGATCGAACCCAGCAATACATTCTTATTGTGTTTTTTTAAGGTATAGCAAGACTGGTTTGTTTAACTTGTCTGGTTTTTGATACAGTGCCTGAAAAATTTTGTGGTGATTTTTTGAAGATATTGGATTGAGGTATAAAACAATAAGGTGAGATGTGAGGCTGAAGCTGGTCAATAAAGCGAAAAGGGATATAACGTATAGAAACTACAACGCCACATTGCTGCAGCGTTGTATGGGTCGGAGCTGTCAGAAGTAGAATCTTGTACCAAAAATGAATCTGGTGAAGCTGTCCTCAACGCCGTCTTTTGTGACGCTGATATCGTCGGTTGCGATGTTATAGTTCACTTCTGCACTGATGGCAACATGCGGGTTGATGAAGTATTTCACACCACCTGCGATTTTAATATTCAACGCAGTGACATCTTCTATATCAAAATCAATGTCATCGTCTTCATCTGCCGATAGGTTAGCGAGCTGAGCAGCAGCGCCAAGATAAGGAACCCAGTTGCTGTCGTTCGTGAAGTTGTATTCTGTAAACATACCAAGCTGGAAGGTTTTGGTGCTGTCACTCATATTTACATCCAAAACACCGCCGATTTCCCAGTCATCTTTCACAAAATAACCGTAGGTGGTATTTAAAAGGAATAAATAATCATCAACATAGTCAAAATCCATACTACCTTGTAAGCCGAATTCTTGCGTACCTTCTTCCAGAGTTACGGCAAGTGCAGCCGGGCTAGCTAACAGTGTTGTTACTAATAATGCCAATGCTTTTTGCTTCATTTCCATCACTCCATTGTTTTTGTGATACAGGTGAAGCATAGACGAGACTATTCAAAGTTGCCTAAATACTTCAAAGTTTTCATCGTGTTTCACAAAGATACATAAACTATTTTATTAATGGTTCTGATAATAAAATCCAGAAAATGGCCTAATGACAAAACAACATGTCGTGCAAAGAGAATCATCCTTCATATTCTTATTTACAAGATTAGTGGTATTGCTTGATGCACTATAACTTTTTATGTGACAAGGTTTATATCAATCTCACATCAACAAATAGTCGTATGAAATCCACTTACGACTATTGTCTGACAAGGTAAGAGTTATATTGCTGTCCGGTCGATGGTATAACTGTGGTAAACGTTAACAAGGGCAAGGAAAGATGCATTTTCCCTATCGAAATATAGTGATCCTCACTGGGGCCGGGATATCAGCCGAGTCGGGGATCAAAACCTTTCGTGACCAGGATGGACTGTGGGAAAACCACCGTATCGAGGATGTAGCAACACCGGAAGGGTTTAAAAGAGATCCTGAACTGGTGCAAACCTTCTACAACCAGCGCCGTCAGCAATTAGAAAGCGGGACTGTTCAACCCAATGCTGCGCATTATGCGTTGTCACGTCTGGAAAATGAACTCGACGGTACGGTGACAGTGATTACCCAGAACATAGACAATCTGCATGAGAAAGCGGGTAGCTATAATGTCATTCATATGCACGGGGAGTTACTGAAAGCGCAGTGCAGTCAAAGTGGTCAAACTATTGAGTGGGCTGGTGATATTTCACTGGATGACAGTTGCCACTGTTGCCAGATTCCGGCGCCGTTAAGGCCTAATGTTGTCTGGTTCGGAGAAATGCCGCAATCAATGGATAAGATTTATTCTGCGCTGGTTGCGGCCGATCTCTTTATCGCTATTGGTACATCAGGTTCAGTTTATCCGGCGGCGGGCTTTGTTCATGAGGCTGCAATGCACGGAGCACACACTCTTGAGCTCAACTTAGAGCCCAGTATTGTGGAAAGTGAATTTGATGAAAAACGCTATGGGCCTGCGTCAAAAATTGTCCCTGAGCTCGTCGATGAGTTGCTAACGCCAGCTGACTAGCAGATTGATATTCTCAAGTGCGTTCATAGACAAGTAAAGCTAAAAAATAAGGCGTCTAACGACGCCTTATAGGTTGTTTACTGGCCAGCTTTTAGTTTTTGGTAATATTCTTCATACAGTGATACCGCATTACCGACGCTGTCCTGCCACTCACCAGCATCCATTACAGCTTGTGGCGGGTAGATGCTCGGGTCATCCACAAATGTTTTTGGCAGCTTATCTTTGGCCGTTGCAACAGGGGTTGGATAACCAATTTCCAGTGCAACTTTTGCTGCGTTCTCGGGTTTGAGCAAAAAGTCGATCATCTTATGTGCGGCATCGACGTTTTTCGCGCCGGCTGGAATTGCCAGGCTGTCCATCCAGAAAATGGCACCTTCTTTAGGCCAAACGATATCAATTGGGGCGCCTTCCTGTCTTGCCATGTAGGCAGAACCATTCCATAGCATACCCAAAGAGGTTTCTCCGGCCATGTAAGGGTTAGCAGGGTAGTCTGAGTTAAAGACCAGCACGTTGGGCATCAGCTTTTTCAGTTCTTCATAAGCGGCTTTAATTTCGTCAGGGTTTTCTGTGTTGGCTGAGTAACCTAGCTTACGCAATGCGATGTGGAAGAATTCACGTGCATCGTCCATCATCATTAGCTGGCCTTGCCATTTACTGTCCCAGAAGTCACTCCAGCCAGTGATCTCTTTGGCATTGACCAGATCTGTGTTCACGCCAATACCTGTCGCGCCCCAGATGTACGGAATCGAGTAGTCATTGCTTGGGTCGAAAGGTTTATTCAGGAAGTTAGGATCCAGATCTTTAAAATGCGACAGTTTAGATTTATCGATTTTCTTCAGCATATTCTCGTCACGCATCTTAGAGACGTAATATGTAGAAGGCACGACCAGATCGTAACCTGAACCGTAGGTCTTCAATTTAGCGTACATCGTCTCATTCGACTCATACGTCGAATAGATGACTTTGATACCGGTTTCTTTGGTGAACGCTTCCAGCACACTGGCTGGGATATACTCAGACCAGTTGTAGAAATACAGCTCTTCGTCTGCAGCCAGCGCTGAATGTGATGTTAGCGACATGGCAAACAGGCCGCCGGCCATGATTGAAGACCATTTTTTCATTGAGTTACTCCTAACTTCAGAAGCCCTACATAGCATTCTGGTAGCTATAGCAATGCCCACCTCTCTTGCGGACAGGGTGTGTCATTTCAGATGACAAAACATGTCAGAATGAGATATTAACCCATTACTAACGTATGGAATTCATTAAAGAATCAGTGGGAGAGTATAGCAGAGGGGATAAGAAAAAAGGCAACCAAATCATTTTGGTTGCCTAAAGAAAGCGCTTATTGACCAGCTTTCAGCTTGAGGAAGTTTTCTTCATACAGAATGTTGGCGTCACCCACAGCATTCTGGAACTCACCGCGTTCCAATTCCTCTTTAGGCGGGAACAGAGTCGGGTTGTCTTTATACTTCGCATTTGATGCTTCAACACCTGTCAGATAACCGGTTTCTTCTGAAATTTTCGCGGCAACATCCGGGCGCAGCAGGAAGTCGATCATCTTATGAGCGGCTTCAATATTTTTCGCATTGCTGGTGATTGATAGGTTATCGACCCAGTAAATGCCGCCTTCTTTTGGCCAAACCAGTTCAATTGGCAGACCTTCACGCTGAGCCGCCGCTGCTGAGCCATTCCACAGCATGCCTAAGCCAACTTCGCCAGCCATATAAGGTGCAGCCGGGTTATCCGAGTTGAAAACCAGTACATTAGGCATCAGCTCTTTCAGCTTTTCATAAGCTTCAGCGATTTGTTTTGGATCTGTGGTGTTACCCGAGTAACCCAGAATCTTCAGGGCGATATGGTGAACTTCACGAGTATCATCCATCAGCATCAGCTGGCCACGATATTTCGGATCCCACAGATCTTCCCAGCTGTCAAAGTCAGCCGGATCATACATTTCAGTGTTCACGGCAAGGCCAGTGATACCCAAAACGTGAGGTATAGAGTATTCGTTGTTCGGATCGAACGGCTTATTCAGATAATTCTGATCAAGGTTTTTGAAGTTGCTCAGTTTCGACTTGTCGATTTTCTGCAGCATGCCTTCATCGCGCATTTTGGCGACAAAATAGGTTGAAGGAACAACCAGGTCATATCCTTCCGGGTGCGCTTTCAGTTTGGCATACATGGTTTCGTTCGACTCATAAGTCGAATAAATGACTTTAATGCCCGTTTCTTTAGTGAACTGTTCACGTAGTTCCGTAGAAATGTACGGACCCCAGTTCATAAAGACTAATTCTTCATCGGCTGCATTGACACTACCAGATACCAGAGTAGCGGCGCATGCGGCGCTGGCCAGAAACGCGGACCATTTTTTCATTGATGTGATAACTCCAAAATCCCTGCTGGGATGGTTAATATAACAGGAGTCAAACCTTTGTCTCCTGCGTAAACGGCCGGGTTTCCTCGGCCGTATTTCGGTACGATTATCATGCAGATAAAATTAAACGCAACTTATTTCGTCTTGTCCCGCACAATGACTTGCGACAGTACAACCAGGGTCAGCGACACGATCAACATGACAGTGGCCAGTGCATTGACTTCCGGTGAAATACCCACTTTTACCATAGAGTAAATTTTCAGCGGCAGGATCTCATACGTAGGTCCTGTTACGAAAGAACTGACAATCACATCATCCAGTGACAGGGTAAAACTGAGTAACCAACCAGCAAAGACAGCAGGTTTAGCCAGTGGCAGGATGATCTGTTTCAGTATGACCCATTCACTGGCGCCCAAATCACGGGCAGCTTCCAGCATTTTCACATCAAAGCCTTTTAAACGGCTATACACTGTCACCACAACGAATGGGAGACAGAAAGTGATATGAGACAGCAGCAGTGTCAGGAATCCCAGTTTCGCACCCATAAGAATAAAAAGTGCCAGCAGCGATATTGCCATCACGATATCTGGTGACATCATGACCACAAACAGCATGCCGTTGACAAAACTTTTACCCTTGAACTGGTAACGGAACAGGGCAACGGCAGTCAGACTGCCAATAATGGCAGCGGCCGTTGCAGAGTAAACGGCAATGTTCAGTGAGTGCCAGGCCGCCTGCATCAAGCTGTCATTGTTCACAAGCTGCTCATACCACTTGGTGGTAAAGCCGCCCCATTTCATCCCAAACTTACTGGCGTTGAATGAGTTAACGATAAGAATAATGATGGGAATGTACAGGAATGCGTACACTACCGACATCAGACTGACTTTGAAAAAACGTCCCACAGTTAGTCCAACTCCACTTTACGGTTGAGTAGCTTGCCAGCCCGGTAATAGGCATACAGCAGAATTGCCATCGAAATAGTCAGGGCGATACTAGTTGCCGCACCAAACGGCCAGTCTCGCGCATTCAGTACCTGACTCTTAATGACGTTACCGATGAGCAGGTTTTTGGCACCGCCGAGCAGGTCGGAAATGTAGAACATACCCATTGCCGGCAAAAAGACCAGCAGGCAGCCCGCAATCACGCCTGGCATTGTTAATGGTGCGATAACACGAATAAACGTCTGAACCTTGTTCGCGCCCAGATCGCGGGCGGCTTCGATATAAGTGTTATCCAGCTTTTCAATGGCGGAATACAAGGGCAGCACCATGAATGGCAACAAGATATAAACCAGGCCAATCATTACCGCATACTCTGTGTACATAATGCGCAGGGGCTTATCAATAATCCCTATGGCCATCAGGCTGCTGTTGAAAACGCCCTGGGTGCCCAACATGATTTTCAGGCCGTAAGTTCGGATCAGTGAATTGGTCCAGAACGGTACGATCACCAGAAACAGCATGAACGGACGCCACTTTGCCGGCATTTTCGCGATACTGTAGGCAAACGGATAACCCACCAGCAGACATAGGACAGTAGCCATGCCAGCCATATAGAACGAATGCAGCATCACCTGACCATACAAAGGGTCAAACAAGCGTGCGTAGTTTTCCAGCGTGAAGGTTAAATCAATCAGATTCGCATCATCACGAGTCAGAAAACTGGTGCCAATAATCATCAGGTTCGGGATGAATACAAAAACCAGTAACCATCCTACAATCACCGAAATGATGATATTTTGCAGATTAAGCTTCTTCGTCATCAGCCAGTACCACTTCCCAACTTTCAACCCAGGTGATAGCTACTTTTTGATCCAGGGAGTGGTCTACATCCGGATCATCTTCGTTAAAGAATTCACTCACCATGACAGATTTGCCCGTTTCGATCTCAACAACTGAATCCAGCGTCATCCCTTTATAGGTACGCTCACGCACATGGCCCATCAGGCCCCAGCTTTCTTCGTTTTCGTTGATTTCTTCCAGACGGATATCTTCAGGGCGAAGCAGCACTTTAAGTGGCGCATCTTGCTGCACATCAAGATCACAATGGATCACTGCTTCACGGCCTTCGACAATAGCTTTGATACGTTTTTCGTCAATACGCTCAACCACAGTGGCATCGAACACATTAATTTCACCGATGAAGCGGGCGACAAACAGGTTGCTTGGCTCCTCATAAATTTCACGCGGTGTGCCGTCTTGTTCAATACGTCCATCACGCATAACGATAATGCGGTCTGACATTGACAGTGCTTCTTCCTGATCATGTGTGACGAAGATAAAAGTAATGCCCAGACGACGCTGCAGCTGTTTCAGCTCCAGTTGCATCTGCTTACGGAGCTTGTAATCCAGCGCAGAAAGCGATTCATCCAACAGCAGAACTTTCGGCTTGTTCACCACAGCTCGCGCTATGGCAACACGTTGCTGCTGACCACCGGATAACTGATGTGGCTGACGAGGAGCGAACTGCTCCAGCTGAACCATCTGCAAAGCTTCCATCACACGTGGTTTGATCTCTTGCTCTGGCACTTTTTGCATGCGCAGACCAAAGGCAACATTTTCAAACACCGTCATGTGCGGGAATAAGGCATAACTCTGGAATACAGTATTAACATGCCGCTGTTCTGCATGAACGGCAGTCACGTCCTGACCGGCAATAATAATCTGCCCCTGGTCAGCATCTTCAAAACCAGCGATAAGGCGAAGGACAGTGGTTTTACCACAGCCGGAGGGGCCTAAAATGGTTAAAAACTCACCGTCATTCACGTTGAGATCTAACCCGGCGATAATCTTTTTACCGTCAAAGCTCTTGCTCAGCCCTTTGAGCTGAATAACCGGTTCTTTGGATGTGATGTTTGTGTTCAACTCTACCTGGTCTCCACATCGTGCCTGCAAATATCTGCCTGCATTTTCTTGGTCAATTTCAGGAGCCGGATGATAGACCCCCATAGGTATAATTCAAAGTATTTTTTATGTTGTACAGCTGACTTTTTCGTTTATCAGTTTTGCAAATGATTTCAACGGAGTTCATCGCATTATCTGAGGATTTTCAAGGCTAATAATGCAGAATTTAGATTGCAAATTGACTACTGAGCTTAGATGAAATCTGAACAAAACCCTAAATTGAACGATAAATTTCCACCATTTTGAGGCATTGAAGCATTTTTTAACCATGACGCGATTTGTTTAGCGCAAGCGGTAGCGTACAATCGGGCCCATTGTTCTAATTTAATGTGAATCAACTATCTGCATGAGTAATAAAAGTCTTCAGGTTGGCGGCTCAATCGAAAAGGCGCTGTCAGGCAAAGCAGACTTACAGTCTGTTGCGGTACTTCAAGAAGCCTGGAAGGTGACGGCAAAGCATTTTCTGACTTTCTTCCCAGCAATTGCAGGGCTGTTTTTAGCGCAGCTTGCTCTCTTGCTGATCGCGCTGCAAGTGCAACTGGGTAACCCTGCTATTTTCTTTGATGCCATTGTCAGTGGCGAAGGCATTACACCAGAAATCGTTGAAGCGGGTTTTATGGCCAATTTCTGGTCGGATGTATTAAGCGCCCCTTTGTATGCCGGTGTCAGCCTGATGGCGCTGAACCATGCAGTTGGCCTGCCAACTAAGCCGCGCTATTTGGTGAAAGGTTTTCCTTTTGCCGTGGTGTCTGTTGTCACTATGTTGCTGACATCCTCGCTGCAGGGCATAGGTAACGCATTGTTCCCGTTAATTGGGCTGTTTTTAACTATGGCTTTCAGCATGACGATCACACTGGTGTGTGAAAAGCGTGTCAGCCCATTAAAAGCGATCCAGTACTCTGTCGTGGCCACATTCCGTAAAATATTGCCTCTATCTGCCATTTTTCTGGCGGTGCTGGTTTTGTTCTTCATCTCTTTTGCTACCGCAGGCATCGGGCTGATCTGGACAATTCCTTTCTTCTTTAACGTGAAAGCAATTGTCTACCGCAATTTGTTCGGCATTACCTTGCAGGTCACGACAGTCGATAAAGGCGGTGACGGGGAAGATCAAGGCAATAAAACAGAAGAAGAAAGCAAGGTATTTAACGCGTGATAAAAAATGTCAGACACTTTGCGGTTGCCGGATGCACATTGTTATTTGTAGGTTGCGCTGAGCCTGAAAAGCAAGCAGTGAACACCCCAGATGAAGCCACCCGGCCAGATTTTAACGTTATGGAAGACGTGAACCTTAAGAAGCAATCATTTTTCACGTTCTTACGTCCGTTTGTGCAGCAAGAGAATGCCAGAGTCAGTCAGGAACGTTCTTTTTTACTGGCCATTCAAACCCAGCTGAAAGTCGGGCAGGCGATCAGCCCAAACGATCTCAGTGAAGCCCGCCAGCTCGGCGATGCTTACAATCGCGAGCTTACTGGTGACGCTGTCACCGAGTCCTGGCTGGATGCCATGCTGTTTCGCGTAGATATGATCCCTGAAGAGCTGGTTTTGAGTCAGGCGGCCAATGAATCGGGATGGGGGACGTCACGGTTTGCCGTCGAAGGACATAATTATTTTGGACAGTGGTGCTACACCCAAGGCTGTGGCCTGGTTCCCAGTGCCAGAGGAGAAGGCGCAAAGCATGAAGTTGCCGTTTTCTCTGATGCGGCTCAGTCGGTTCACGCTTATTTTATGAATGTGAACCGCAATCGCGCTTATGCGGAGCTTAGGGATATCAGAGCTAACGAGCGTGCGGCAGGTCAACCCGTTACCGGGTTAAAGCTTGCGGAAGGACTGCACCGATACTCTGAACGTGGACAGGAATACGTGGACGAAATCCAGGGTATGATTCGTCATAACAAACAATTTTGGCAACAGGGCTAACCGTTGATGAGCACTTCTATTATCAAGACCTTTCTTCTTACTTCTGGCCTGGTCGCTCTTTCCGGTAATGTCTGGGCACAGAACATTGAGATGCGCTACAGCAATCTTTTCGGCAAACTCAAGCATAATGTTGCTGAGTCTCACCCTGATGTGAACATTGCCTTGTATCTGATCAATCAGCAAACCGGTGAAACCTGTACTGTCCGCAAAGGCTGGATGCAAAAAGAAGAGCATTATGAAGAGCTCGTCATTCCTGCCGATAACGCCCTGGTAGTGCCAATCGACAATAACTTGCGACAGGCGAATCCTGACGTTACTTTTGTGATAGATGACGGAATCACCTGTGATGTGTCTATGCAGGTTATCGTCAGCAAGCCTTTAGGGTTAGCTATCAACAAAGCAGCGTTGGATAGTCTGCTGCCACAAATGGACATACTCTTAAATGATTTAGGTGGGATGTTTTCATCCTGGTTTATGCCAGAGGTCAGCGGTGTCGTGATGCATTTTGCTTACACGGAGACGGGTGTTATCACTGTTTCTGACGATACCGTGATCCCCATCGAAGCGGGGAAAGCGATTGTGAAAGTCAAGCAACTCCCTGAAAATACTGTGTTGACCTTACCATCACCAGCAATTCGCATTACGCCCTGGCTGGAATCATCCCCGCAATAACTTCTCGCTATCTAGGGCTGATCACGGCGTTGGTCAGCCCAGTCTCTGTTTTACATTGATAAGTCGCTTGATATCTACAGTCTCAGTATTTTGTTCATTTATAGACTTAATGCTAAACTAAGTCCATAAATGGACAATCTGAGGCGGTGATCATGAACACCCGTACCGTGGCGGCGAATGAGCCGATTGAACATGCAGGCAATAAGGTACTGCCAGTCGTTTTCAACATTCTGGATAAGTGGAGTTGCAGCCAGAATCAGCAGATGGCTCTGCTTGGTTTATCAAGCCGCTCAACACTAAACAAATACCGTGCCAGCCCTGAGTCGGCCAAAGTGTCTAAAGACTTGCTGGAGCGGATGAGCTACATACTGAATATTCATAAATGCCTGCGCATTTTATTTACCCATGAAGACAGTGTTTATCAATGGGTGCAGAAGCCTAATTCACACCCGTTTTTTGCCGGGCGAAGTGCGATGGAAGTGATGGACCAGGGTAAGGTTGCCGATTTGTACGAAGTGGCTACACGGTTGAACGCCTGGCGCGGAGGACGGTCCTGACATGCAGAACGCATACACTCTCAAGCCATTCAGGGAGCAGCCATGCTATCGATTAATTCCCTCCAAGTATCCGCCAATTAATCTGTATGAAGATGTCGCTGAGCCTGATCAACTGGAAGCTATTTTTGCCGTTGAAGCTCTGACCAACCCTCGTCTGGCTGAGGAAACGGGACAGTTTGCTCGTGTGCCGGTCGAGGAAAGGCTGGTTGGTATTCCTCACTGCAGCTACGTGATGGCCGCCTTTACCCATGTAAACCCCGATGGGGGCCGTTTTAATACCGCGGACTTTGGCGCGTATTATGCGGCAAGGGATATTAATACGGCGATCAAAGAAACGAGCTATCACATGGAGCGGATACTGGGCTATACCCAGGAGCCATCACAGGATATCCAGATGAGGAGTATACAGGCGTGGTTTTCTGCCGCTTTGGTTGATTTTACAGAGAAGACGTATCTGGATTCTGCGCTTTACCACCCCACGAATTATGCGCATTCTCAGGCTGAGGCGATAACGATGAAGGAAGCAAGACAAGACGGTGTTTTGTATCACTCCGTACGGCACCAGGGCCATGATTGTTTTGCCTTGTACAAGCCAAACCTGGTCAGCAAGGTTTGTCAGTCCAATCATTATGTGTACAAATGGAATGGCAGTGCCATCAATACTGTGCTGGAAATCAGCATGGTATAAAAAAGGGCCGTCAGGCCCTTTTTTGTTTACAACCTTGTCACGTTAGTCTGCTCGGTAGTTAGTCCTCGAGGTAGCGACTTTCAAGGTGTGCTTTGAAATGATCCGGATTCAGGGTTTCGCCGGTCGCTTCTTTCAGCAGGTTGTCTGTTGAAAGGAAGCTGGCTTTTTTCCAGATATGTCTGTCTAGCCAGTTGAAGATGGGCTGAAGGTTGCGCTCACGAATGAGGTTTTCCACATTCATTTCACGTCGCATGGCTGCCATGAACTGAGCCGCATACATAGCACCCAGAGTGTAAGACGGGAAATAGCCAAAGCTGCCGTCTGTCCAGTGGATATCCTGCATACACCCGTCAGTAAAGTTACCTTTGGTCGATAACCCAAGATACTCGGTCATCTTCTTGTCCCACAACTCAGGGATATCTGCTACTTCAATTTTTCCTTCAATCAAATCGCGTTCAATTTCGTAACGTAAAATGATGTGTGCAGGGTAGGTCACTTCATCGGCATCGACTCGGATATAGCCAGGTTCGACCCGGGTACTGAACAATGCCAAATTGTCGGTGCTCAGCGCCTTGTCGTTATTACGGTCAAATGCTTCGCGAGCTAACGGGGCGAGGATTTCAATAAAAGGCTTACTGCGCGAAAGCTGCATTTCAAAAAACAGGCTTTGTGACTCATGAACGCCCATTGAGCGTGCCTGACCCACAGGTAATCCATGCCACTGCTCAGGGAGTCCTTGCTCGTAACGGGCATGGCCAGTTTCGTGGATAACCCCCATGAGTGCACTGGTAAAGTCAGCTTCATCATACCGGGTGGTAATGCGGACATCGGTCGGCACACCGCCACAAAACGGGTGCGTACTCACGTCCAACCGGCCGTGTCTGAAATCAAATCCCAATTTGCCCATGATATCCAGACTCAATGCTTTCTGTTGAGCTATCGGGAAAGGGCCTTTAGGAGTAATAACCTGATCACTGGCTTGTTTCGCTCTGACTTGTTGAATCAATGCGGGCAGCCATGTTTTCACCTGACCAAATATAGAATCAATTTTCTCGCACGTCATGCCAGGTTCATACAGATCCATCATAGCGTCATAACGGCTTAGCCCCGTTGCTTCTGCTCGAATCTGCGCTTCTTCTCTGGCCAGCTGAACAACGGCTTCAAGGTTCTGGCTAAACTCATGCCAATTATTTTCTTTGCGTTGCGTTCGCCAGGCATGCTCGCACTTTGAACCGGCGAGCGATTTTTTCTCCACCAGATCAGCCGGCAGAATATTGTCCATTTGCCAGGAACGCTTCATCTCTTGCAGACTGATCTTTTGCTCTTTAGATAAAGATTCGGTTTCGGCTTTGGCGAACCATTCAGTCAGAGAAGGGGCTGTTGCGAGTTCATGATGGATAAGTGCCAGTTCAGCCATTGCTTCGGAGCGCGCGGCATTTCCGCCTTCTGGCATTTTCGCAGCCTGATCCCAGCTGCAGATAGCGGATAAATGAGAAATCTTGGAAAGCTTTTTAGCGTGTTGTTCCAGTTTCTGATAGTAAGTCATTTTTAATCCTTTATATTGACTTAGTAGCGTGCAGGACGGCTACAGACTTGATTGGACCTCACTCAGTTTCAGGCTCGCTTGTAAAGTCAGAGCGTGGAGATGTCACTCAACAAGAAACTGCTCGGTAACCGATAGAAATCATTCGTAGGAATAGCTGGCTATGAGCGAGAATCATATTGTGCAACGTATTACTGAGCAGAATAACGTTGCGTATCTCTGCGAGTACCTGAACGTATAGGTATCTATAGTATGATACGGATAAAACTGCCATATACCAGACTGTTCTTAGCAATTTTTTTGGTTTTTTGTTAACAGATCTTTATATGTTGTGATGTTTTTGGGCTGGTTTATAGTGTTTTTGGCTGCATATGTTCTGAATGCCGCATTCGATATGCAATATGTCTGGCAAGTATTTCTGCCGATAAAAATAATGAACGCATTAAAAAAGCCGCAATGTTTGCGGCTTTCATAGGCGTATCAGTTAATTAACCTGCAAGATATCCAATTTTTCGCCCGGATCAAATTCACCGGTACTTTCGGCAGCGACAGGTGAGCTTGGTAAGTCTTCTTTATCGAAAGCGATATCACCACCGTTAATTGCACCTGATTCCCTGTCGATTGACTTGAAGTCAAACAGGTCAAAGTCTGCCAGGTGTGAGGGGACGACGTTTTGCATTGCAGTAAACATTGTCTCAATCCGGCCCGGATAGCGTTTATCCCAGTCTCGCAACATTTCTTTGATCACCTGACGCTGAAGGTTTGGCTGCGAGCCACACAGGTTGCATGGGATAATCGGGAACGCTTTCATTTCGGTATAGCGTTCAATATCTTTTTCGCGGCAATAGGCAAGCGGGCGAATTACCACGTGCTCACCGTTATCTGAGACCAGCTTAGGCGGCATACCTTTCATTTTGCCGCCGTAGAACAAGTTCAGGAAAAGCGTTTCCAGCATGTCATCACGGTGGTGCCCCAGCGCAATCTTGGTCGCGCCCAGCTCTTTTGCCGTGCGGTACAAAATACCCCGACGCAGACGGGAGCAGAGAGAGCAGGTCGTTTTACCTTCCGGCACTTTCTCTTTGACGATTGAATACGTATCTTCATTCACAATCTTGTACGGAACACCAAGCGATTCAAGATATTCGGGCAAGATATGTTCAGGGAAACCAGGCTGTTTCTGATCAAGGTTCACTGCTATCAGTTCAAAGCTGACAGGGGCACTGCGCTGCAGGCTGCTCAACATTTCCAGCATGGTATAGCTGTCTTTACCACCAGACAGGCAAACCATAATGCGATCACCATCTTCGATCATATTAAAATCAGCAATCGCCTGACCCGTATTCCGGCGCAGTTTCTTTTGCAGTTTATCGAAGTTGTATTTCTGTGCCTTTGTAAGCTCTTGATTCTGAGTCATTGCTTCTCTCTTTCGCGTCGATTGAATCACGCTGTCAACCAACGGTAAATGCATTGAGCACGATGATAGATGCAGTCATGAAATATCATCGGTAAAGGTTACCGTGAGCAAGGTTCGCGACTTGTTCTCACTGGCAAATTTCATGGCGGGTATGATACGGATTCCAGCGTCGGATTCCAGCGTGATTTTGATCTTAATTGATAATTAAGCGGGTGAATGGCAGTTTAAACGATTGTTGCAGGTGAAAAGCACGCCTGAAGGTTGCAGGCGCGCCTTTCAGAGCATGTTTATTGGTTTGGATCCAGAGGACTGATGTAGCCATCTGGCTTGAGGGCCAGTAAGTCGCAGTTAAGGCTGTCAATGGTGTGCTCAGCAGTATTACCAATAAAGACAGCAGAAAGCCCGGTCCGGCCTGTAGTGCCCAGTATAACGAGTTCTGCATCTAACTCTTCTGCCACTTTTGGAATGACGTCTTCAGGCAATCCTTCGACGACATGGGTTTTCTCTGCATCAATACCGTGTTTTTGCCTCAGTGCCTTCATTGAGGTCAGATGGTGGCCTCGAACCGCATCTGTGTAGGTTGCAGGGTCAAATTCAGGTAATTCAATCGTAATGTTAACCGGGGTGGCAGGGTAGGCATTGACCAGATTGACTTCGGCAACCAGTACTTCTGCCATGTTCTTCGCTTCGCTGATGATTTTATCGTTCAGTGTTTCGTGCGTATCACTTTCGGCTGCTAAGTTGACACAAGCCAGTACCTTACCGTTTTCGGGCCAGCTGTGCTCTTTAACCAAAAGCACAGGGCATGGACATTTGCGCAATAAATGCCAGTCGGTAGGGGTAAAAATAACAGAGCCGATTTTGTCGTGTTTATGAGTGGCTTTTATCAGTAGGTCATGATGATGGCTGTACACCTCGGCGATAACGGCTTCATAGGGCCGATTGTGCCACACAACAAGGATGTCGATATCAACACCGGCACTGACATGAGGGCGGATAATGTCTTTTAACCATTCTTCGCGCTGTTGGATTACGCCGCGCCGCATGGCCTGGCGCTCATCCGACGAAAGCATGGATGTCATTTCGTAAGAAAAATCGTAAATGGCAAGGAATACAGTGATGTGAACATTCTCACTTTTTTCAGCGAGGTGTACTGCGCGTGACAAAGCCGGTTGGTTGTCTTGCAGTGGATCGGCCACTACGAGGATGTTTTTGTATGAGTTCATAACTGCCCCCTGTCTCAACGGATTCGCAATCGACCAGATCTGAAAAACTGTTTGTATTCAGATTAGTATATTCACTGTAACGGATTGCTGCGAGGAAATGGAGGACTTTGAAGAGGAATTACAGTAAAAATTGATGGGCATCAAGCCCATCAATTTTAATAAAACTATTTACAATTAGTCGCACCTGCAAGCTGAGCTAACTGCTCACGATCAAGAACCGTGATGTACTTGCCTTTCACGCCGATGATTTCGGACTTTTGGAAACGGCCCAACAGACGGCTGATGGTTTCAACCGTCAGCCCCAGATAGTTACCAATGTCTCCACGAGTCATAGTCAGCCGGAATTCGCGGGCAGAAAACCCACGTTCTGAGAAACGGCATGACAAATCATAGAGAAACGCTGCCAGACGCTCTTCGGCATTTTTCTTAGAGAGCAGCAGGATCATATTCTGATCGCTTTTAATTTCACTGCTCATCAGACGCATAATTTGCTGTCTGAGCTTAGGCATCTTACCGGCAAGATCGTCCAGTGTTTCAAACGGAATCTCGCATACCATAGAGGTTTCAAGAGACTGGGCAAAACTTTGGTGTTTATGGTCGTTGATAGCGTCAAAACCCACCAAGTCGCCAGCTAAATGAAAAGCGGTAATTTGTTCGTCGCCTTGCTCGGTGATGGTATAGGTTTTCACTGTGCCTGAGCGAATAGCGTACAGCGCTTTCAGCTCGTCCCCGGCTTTAAATAACTCCTGCCCCTTATGGATAGGCTTTTTACGCTCAATAATGCTGTCCAGC
Organism: Photobacterium sp. SP02; assembly: GCF_038519165.1. Classification (NCBI taxonomy): domain Bacteria; kingdom Pseudomonadati; phylum Pseudomonadota; class Gammaproteobacteria; order Vibrionales; family Vibrionaceae; genus Photobacterium; species Photobacterium sp. SP02. The sequence continues at coordinate 2,457 of NZ_JASJOJ010000048.1, read as the reverse complement.
TGATCTAACTCTGCGTCATTGAGAGTAAATGGGATGCATAACTGACTGATACTGCAATCCTGACAATGGATAGCACATCCACCGGATTGAATGCGTTTTGTGGAGATTTTATCTGAATTCATAAACTGTGGCCTGACCAAGTTCGGATACTCGGGTCACTCTACCACACTCTTATTCGCAATGACGAGTATAAAACATTAGGAAAATTGTGTGATTGCAACATAACCTGTATGAATGCCGTATGCCAATAACAGTAATGCACTGGTTTTTTTAAATATCTGATTGGAAAGCCATTGTTTAAGCGTTTCTGCAAAGCTGCCTACTAACAGCATGGCAGGCAGCGTTCCCAGGCCAAAGGCCAGCATGACACCGGCACCTGAGCCTGCATTGCCAGCCACAGCGGCCCAACTTAACATCGAGTAGACTAATCCGCAGGGTAACCAGCCCCATACCAGTCCAAACGGAAAGGCTGCCAGGGGAGACTTGAGCGGTAACATCGACTTGGCTAAAGGTGAGATTAAACGCCAGAGTGATTGGCCGAGAGCTTCAATTTTGGTTACCCCTTGCCACCACTGGCCAATATACAGGGCGAGAAGAATCATCATCACTGCGGCGAAAATGCGCAGGAAAAGGAGCGCAGCGCTTAATCCGCTCAACGTTGCCATACCTGCCACCGCACCACCTATAACAGCCCCGGCTGCTGCGTAAGAAATCAGGCGTCCGGCGTTATAGCAGAGCAAGTATGGAAAACGGCGGCTTTGTTGCTGGCCTGGCATACCTAAAGTAATAGCGGCAGCGATACCGCCACACATTCCCAGACAATGGCCTGCACCCAGCAGGCCAATAACAAAAGCAGCGAAGAAATCTGTGTTCACTGTTTTTCCTTGCCTGTCTGTTCATCATCCGTTTTTTGCGCGGGTTGCTTCTCTTCATTCTCATCAAACAGGATGTCGTATCCCTGTCTTTCGAGGTCTTCAAACTGTTCTGATTTGACGGCCCAGATAAAAATGGCAACGGCAATACAGACGAAGAGGATCGCAATCGGGATGAGTAAATACAGGCTAGCCATCTTCTTTCAATAACCTCAGTGAATTAGAGACAACAATGATGGAGCTGGCAGACATGCCTAATACGGCAATATAAGGGGCAACCAGTCCGGCAACAGCCAGAGGCAGAATAACAAGGTTATATCCTAATGCCCACGATAGATTTTCCCGAATGATCTTCTTGGTTTTCATCGCCAGGCGTCTGGCTTCCAGCACTCGGTTTAAGTGATCGCCAAGTAAAACCATATCTGCAGACGATTTGGCAACATCCGTACCTCCACCCATCGCAAGTGACAGATGAGCGCCAGCCAGCACCGGTGCATCATTAACGCCGTCACCAATCATCAGGGCGACCTGATCGTTGGCAAGACTGTTGAGGTAATCGAGTTTACCTTGCGGGGTCGCACCGCTAATCAGCTTGTCTACAGCAAGCGTTTTTGCCACGCGAACCGCATTGTCGGAGTTATCTCCCGTCAGCATGGTGACCTGGATCCCTTCGGCCTGAAAGGCACTGACCAGAGACTGGCTGTCGTGTCGGATGGGATCATCCAACTGGAAAGCGGCGATAGCTTTACCGTTACAGGTCAGCCAGACCTGAAAGTCCTGATTTGGGGAAGGGGCGTCTTGGCCGTTCAACGCAAAAGCTTGCTTTCCGATTCGCCATTCATTTCCCTCTCTCATGCCTTTGAGGCCAAAGCCGATCTCGTTCTCAACCTCATCAAAGGAAAAGGCTGCATTTCGATAACCAGCAAAAGCCCGGGCGATAGGGTGGTTTGCAAAGCGTTCAAGCTCGGCAGCGATGCTCAGGACCTCTGTTTCATCGTAATTGTCAAAGCAGACTGTTTGGATGACTCTGACATTGCCTTCCGTTAAGGTGCCGGTTTTATCAATAACCAGTTGGTTCACATTGCAGAGTGTTTCCAGAACATGCCCGCGCCGAAGCAGAATGCCTAAACGACCCAGCCGCGATGTCGCGCAAGTCAGCGCAGTTGGTGTCGCCAGTGACAGAGCACAAGGGCAGGTGGCAACCAGCACAGCCAGCGTAATCCATAGCGCATCATCGGGTTTTACCTGGTGCCAGTAAAGCCAGGTCCCTGCAGCAATGATAAGAATCACAGCAACAAAATAGCGGGCTACCACGTCGGCAATTTCGGCAATTTTTGGCTTCGTTGCCTGTGCTTCATCCTGAAGACGAATGATGTTCGAAATAAGGGAGTGCTGGCGGTCCTGAGTGACTTTTACGGTCAGGTTACCGTCACCGTTAATGGTGCCAGCATACACAGTATCATCTTTGCCTCTGCGGACGGGGAGCGGTTCGCCGGTCAGCATTGACTCGTCGACCACACTGTTCCCAGACACAATTATCCCATCGGCAGGCAAGCTTTCTCCGGGTAAAACCGTGACCACGTCA